>JAGRNP010000077.1 GCA_020440705.1 bacterium
AAGCTGAAGTCGGGCCCCCTGGGCGGCGACCAGCAGTTGGGCGCCCTGATCACCGACGGCGAGATCGACCTGGTGATCTTCTTCTGGGATCCCATGATGGCCCAGCCCCACGACGTGGACGTCAAGGCCCTGCTGCGTATCGCCGTGGTGTACAACATCCCGATGGCCTGCAACCGGGCCACTGCCGACTTCGTGATCTCGTCGGCCCTGATGGACGAGGAGTACGAACCCATCCTGAAGGACTACGACGAATACCTGACGCGGACGGTGCCGGGCACCTCCGGATAGGCGCCTCAACGGGCCCATGGAAGGGCTGGAACGTGGTATCATTGCCGAAGCGGGCCGTCCAAGGGGGGACGGCGCGTGCGACCAATGGAATAGGTGCGAATCCCGATGAAACGACTGCTCGTTCTCTTGATCGTGGTCGGGTCGATGACGGCCCCGGGGCCGGGAATCGCCCAGTCCCTCGGTTTCTTCTACCCGATCTCCTGTATCGACGACGGGGATCTGATCATCCCGTTCACGATGTACGAAGAGGCTGTCGTGCGCCTCGTGATCGGCGATTCGTCGACCGATCTGCCGGTTCGGACCCTCGTCGATGGCGTGCTGGCCGCCGGGCAACACGAGGTGGTCTTCGACGGCCGTGACGAATCGGGCGAACCGCTCATCCCGGGCTCATATACCGCCCTCCTCGACGGCCCGGACGGATTGTCGAGCCGACAATTCGTCGTCCGGTGCGGCGAAGGGCTCTTTCTCGGGCCGGGTCTGGTCATCGACGGCCGCACGGTCCTCCGGCCGATCATGATGTCCATCGACGGCGGTGCCGTGGCCGATCTCGGCATCTACGACGCCACCGGCACGACGCGCGTGAGCGACCTGTGGCAGGGAACCGTGGGTGAGGCAACGGGATTGAGCTGGAACGGGAACGGCAGCAATGGGCCGCTTCCGGCCGGCGACTACATCATGCGGATGGACAGCGACGTCCTCGACGTGGATGTTCCCTTCTCCTTCGATCCCTATCCCCCGCTCGAACTGACGCTGACCATGGTCGGCGCCGACGGGATTCCGGTCGTCGCCGGCTCGTCCCCGAACACCTCTGCGCAAGTCACCGGTCCTCTGCAGCAGATGACCGCGACCTTCGATCGTCCTCTCACGCCCGCGGAGATCGGGATCCTCACCGATCCGAACTTCGCGCTGGATGGATTCCTCGCCGGACGGGCCCGTCCCATCAATCCCACCGTGTGGCCCGACTCGACCGGCATCACCTGGCCGTCATTCACGAACTCCTGCGACTGGCGGGATATTGCGGGATCGGGCCGGCTCGAGACCTTGAACATGTGCATCGGGGACGAGGTCGCATTCGTGCTGGGGTACGACCACGAGGGAATCACCTGGCGCGATGGCACCTGCACCCCGCGCGGTGAAACCGATCCCACCGACTGGCAGACGGGCCCCGGACCATTCCGGTCCACGGTTGCCGGCTTCATGGACCCCCCCTGCGGGAATCCCCTGCTCGCGGGCGAGGTCGCCGAGTTCCGCTTCTACATACCAACCCACGGCGCGGTCAAGATTAGGATCGTCGATTCATCCGGGTACTTCATCCGGACCCTGACCTACGACAACTACGATAGCGGCTACCACACGCTGATCTGGGACCGTACCCGCTTCGACGGGATGGAAGTGCCTCCCGGCCTGTACCACGTGATGTGGGACGGCCTGGGTGTGGATCAGAACCGCGTCGTCGCCTCGGGCGACATCCTCGTCAGCGACCTGCCCGCCGCCGCCCCCGACGGCGAGCTGCAGGTGGCGCGCCCCGCCCTGCTGGGCAACCACCCCAACCCCTTCAACCCGGCGACGACCATCGCCTTCGCCCTGCCCGCGCCGGGCGACGCGCGCGTCACGGTGGTCGGGCTGGACGGCCGCGTGGTCGCCCGTCTCGCCGACGGCCCCTTCGCCGCCGGACGACACGAAGTGGTTTGGAACGGCCGAGACGCCGGCGGCAGGCCGGTCGCCTCGGGCGCCTACCTGTGCCGGCTCGAGGCGGGCGGCACGACGTCGACCCGCCGCCTCATGCTGCTGAAGTAGAGATCCGCACGAACCCGAAAGGGCGCGAGCATGGACGCCCGCAAGAACATCGCACTCGTGGCCCACGACAACCGCAAGCGCGACCTCATCGAGTGGGTCGAGTTCAACGTCGAGCTGCTGCTCGACCACGAACTGACCTGCACCGGGACCACGGGCCGCCTCGTGGAGGAGGCGATCCGGGCCAAGGTGCCGGCGGCGAAGATCCCGAAGGGGTTCGCGATCCGGAAGCTGAAGTCGGGCCCCTTGGGCGGCGACCAGCAGTTGGGCGCCCTGATCACCGAGGGCGACATCGACCTCGTCATCTTCTTCTGGGACCCCATGGAGGCCCAGCCCCACGACGTCGACGTCAAGGCCCTGCTGCGCATCGCCGTCGTTTACAACATCCCCATGGCCTGCAACCGCTCGAGCGCCGACTTCATGATTTCCTCGCCGCTGATGCACAAACGCTACGACCCCATCCTGAAGGACTACAGCACCTACCTCCAGCGTTCGGTGCCGGACGGGGACTGAGGCCGGGCGGTTCGCGCCGAATCGGCGCTTCACGGCAGTATTTCCGGTCGAACTTTCCCTCAGGTCCGCTGCCGGGATGACGAAATCTAAAGACCACGCGTAAATCCGGCTGCAGGGATCCAGAACTCGGTCCGCCTGCCGGTCTCGTTGTCCGTGCAAACGTCCAGGAGCGGAATCATGCGCATCACCCACCGGATCGGGCTCGTCGGGGGGCTTCCCCTCTTCATCCTCGCGGTCATCGCCTGGCAGGTCATGAGCCCGAAGCTCGTCCTGCGGAGCGGCAGCCAGAAGTGGAAGGACAGCACGACCGTGATGATCGCCTGCTCATCGCTGGCGCGGGACCTTCAGGTCGAGCGCGGGGCGACCGCGGTCCACCTCAAGGGGGGCCCACGGGCTCCCGTCGAGGCGGCCCGCAAGGACACCGACGCCGCCGCCGCCGAATTCCGGACCACCCTCGACGGTCTCGGCCTGGGTCAGGACAGCCGCGCCGCCCTGGACGCGGTCGCGGACGCTGTCGCCGGCATGCGGCGCCAGGCGGACGGCGGCAGCCCCGTCGGCGACGTCGTCAAGGCGTACACTTCGAACATCCAGGTCCTCGTGGACCGCGTGCAGGACGAGGCCCAGCAGAAGACCGACAAGGGCGTCGGCAAACGCTTCCTCGCCCTGGCCTCCCTCGAACAGACCAAGGAGTACGCCGGGCGCTTCCGGGCCAATCTCGCCGGAGCGGCCGCCGCCGACAAGGCCCTCACCTCGATCCAGGTCGTGGCCCTCGCCGCCCTGCACGAGCGGGCCGCGGGCGGGCTCGCGTCGCCGATCCTCGTCCTCGACGGCAACAACCGGGAGAAGCTGGGCGCCGTGCTCGCCTCGTCCCAGTGGAAGCACACCGAAGACTACTACGAGACGGTCATGGCCCGGTCCCAGGCCGGCGGCTACGGACTCGATGCGCAGCAGGTCTTCGGCGACGTGACCGGGGTCATCGACCAGGTCGACGCCGTCCTGCAGGACCAGTACAGCCGGGTGGCCGACCTGACCGACAAGATCTACCACGACGCCAACGTCTCGCTCGTCGGCTGGAGCCTGGCCCTGCTGGTCGCGTTCGTCGGCAGCGCCCTGATCACGCTGCGGGTGAGCACGCGCCTGACGGCCGCCATGGCCGAGGCCCTCGACCTCGCCGACGCCATCGCCCAGGGCGACACCTCGCGCCGGATCCACGTGTCCGGGCGGGACGAACTGTCCCGCCTCGGTACGGCCCTCAACCGCATGGCCGATTCGCTCGCGGAGCAGGCGGCCGTGGCCGAACACATCGCCGGTGGCGACCTCACCGTCTCGGTGCAGGTGGCGTCGGACCGCGACCGCTTCGGACTTGCCCTGCGCAACATGGTCGAGCGGCTGCGCGACCTGATCGGGCAGGTGCGGGTCAACTCGGACCGGGTGGCCACCGGTGCCCGCGAGATCTCGGACACGGGCCAGTCGCTCAGCCAGGGCACCACCGAGCAGGCGGCTTCGCTGCAGCAGATCTCCGCCTCGGTGACGGAGATCAGCGATCGGACCCGCGAGAACGCCGACGGGGCCCGCAGCGCGAGCGAAGCAACGCGCACGGTCCAGGAAGCCGCCGACGCCGGCAGCGCCCGCATGCAGGCCCTGCGCGGCGCCATGGAGGAGATCAGCGCCTCCAGCGCGCGCATCGCCGTCATCATCAAGACGGTCGACGACATCGCCTTCCAGACCAACCTGTTGGCTCTGAACGCGGCCGTCGAGGCCGCGCGCGCCGGCTCCCACGGCAGGGGATTCGCCGTCGTGGCCGAGGAGGTCCGGCAGCTGGCCGGACGCAGCGCCAAGGCGGCCCGGGAGACCAGCGAACTGATCGCGGACACGACCGGCAAGGTCCGGCAGGGGACCGAACTGTCAGCCGACGCGGCGGAGTCGTTCGAAGCCATCGCCGCGGACGTGAACCGGGCTGCGACCATGGTCGACGAGATCGCCCGAACCGCCGTCGACCAGGCGACCTCGATCGCCGAGATCAGCGACGGTCTGCGCCAGGTGGACACGGTGGTCCAGCAGAGCTCGGCCAACGCCGAGGAACTCGCGTCGGCCTCGCAGATGCTGGTCGACGAGTCCCGCAACCTGCAGAACCAGATCGGGGCGTTCCGGACCGGCGGACACGCCGCCGCGCCGTCGGCCGCCGCCGGGCCGGCCGCGCCGGGCCGCATCGAACTGCCTGCCCCCACCCCGGTGCCCGCGTTCGCGCCGGATGACGCTTTCGGCGTCCCGGACGAGGTCCCCGTGCTGACCGGCGATTGGGGCTAGGACGCGACCCTCCGTGGTGAACCGGGTGGCGGCGCCCGCGTGGATGAGCTAGGCTCCCCGCGCGGGCGCCGCTTTCCGCCGCGCCCGGTTCCCCCAGCGAGGAGACCGTTCGTGCGCCGTATCCTGCCCTGCCTCATCCTGCTGGCCGCCGGAGCGGCTGCCGCCGACACCGACCTGGCCACCTTCGAGGCCCGCTTCCACGACGAGACCCTCCGCGTCGACTACTTCCACACGGGGAATGCCGACGAGGAGATCGTCTCGCTCGACCAGATGTGGCGCCAGGGCACCTGGGCCGGCAGCCGCACCCGGCTCGTGGACGACCTGGACCTCGGCCGCTACTACGCCAAGGCCTACGACAGGGAAAGCGGCGAACTGGTCTGGTCGCGCGGCTTCGATTCGTACTTCGGCGAGTGGAAGACGACGGCCCGCGCGGGCACCGGCGAGCGCCGCACCTACCACGAGTCGGCGCTGCTGCCCATGCCGAAGATGCCCATCGTCTTCACGCTGGAAGTGCGCGGCGACGACAACGGGCTGCGCGAGATCTTCCGGCGCGAGATCGAGCCGGACGACTGGCACATCCGGCGCGACGCCCTGCCGGGCGGCGTGCGCGTGTTCGAGACCGCCGTCTCGGGCGACCCGCACCAGCGGGTCGACATCGCCATCGTCGGCGACGGCTACACCCCCCTCGAGACGGACAAGTTCGCGGCCGACTGCCGGCGCTTCGCCGACACCATGCTGAACCACGAGCCCTACGCGAGCCGCCGCGACCAGTTCAACGTGTGGGGCGTGCTGCGGTCGTCCCTCGAGAGCGGCTGCGACGAACCGAGCCGCGGCGTGCACCGCAACACCGCCCTCGGCAGCACCTTCGACTCCCTCGACAGCGAGCGCTACCTGCTCACCGAGGACAACCGCGCCATCCGCGACATCGCCGCCCACGCGCCCTACGACGTGCTCTACATCATGGTGAACCACGAGCGCTACGGCGGCGGCGGCATCTACAACCTGTTCTGCACCTTCACCAGCGACAACCAGTGGAGCGAGTACGTCTTCCTGCACGAGTTCGGGCACAGCTTCGCCGGGCTCGCCGACGAGTACTACACCTCGAGCACCGGCTACGACGAGTTCTACAAGCCGGGCCGCGAGCCCAACGAGCGCAACATCACGGCGCTGCGCGACCCCGCGCACCTGAAGTGGGGCGACCTCGCGACGCCGGGCGTGGCGCTGCCCACCCCCTGGGACCAGGACGACTACGACAAGGCGGACGTGGCCTACCAGACCGAGCGCGGCGCCATCAACGACGAGATCGCGCGGCTGATGACGTCGGGTGCGCCCGCGGCCGAGGTCGAGGCGGCCAAGGCCCGGGGCGAGGAGCTCTCGCTGCGGCACCAGCTCGAGGTCGACGCGTGGTTCGCGGCCAATCCGGCCCACGGGAAGGTCGGGGCGTTCCAAGGCGCGGGCTACATGGCGCGCGGCATGTACCGGGCCGAGCTCGACTGCATCATGTTCACCAAGGGGATCAAACCCTTCTGCGCGGCCTGCGAGCGGGGCATCCGCGAGGTGATCGAGCGCTACCGCGAGTAGGGCCCCGCCGGATCCGCCCTTGATGGCCCGCCCCGGCGGGCCTTTCTTATGCGCAACCCTTTGTTGAAATTTTCGTATATATTTCAACAAACCTGACCCGGAGGACGCCCGTGACCCGATCCACAGCCCATCCCATCGCCGGCCGGCGCCAGCTCGAGGCCCTCGCCTCGCCGGTGCGGCAGGAGATCGTCGACGCCCTGCAGGCCCTCGGTCCGGCCACCGTGGCCGAGATCGCCGCCGAGCTGAACCGGGCCCCCGACTCGCTCTACTACCATCTGCGCCTGCTGCGGAAGGTCGACCTGGTGCGCGAGGCGGGCACTCGCGACGACGGACCCCGCCCGGAAAAGGTGTACGACCTGCCCGGCCGCCCCCTGCGCATGCGCTACGAGTCGTCGCGCCCCGTGCGCCGCGCCATCGGGCGCACCGTGGCCGGAGTGCTGCGCCTGGCCGAGCGCGACTTCGACGCCGCCCTCGACCGGGTGACCATCGTCGACGGCCGGCCCGACCGCCCCCTCACCGGCGGGCGCCTCAAGGCCTGGCTCACCCCGGCCCAGCGCGACCGCCTGCTGGCGCTGCTCGGCGAGATCGACGAGCTCATGGCCGGCGGCGGCAAGGCCCCGGACTCCGAACTGTACGCCCTGACCCGGGTGCTCGTGCCCCTGGACCCCCACCGCCGCCTGCGCTCCGACCGCGCCGACGACGATCGAAAGGACCCTTGAGATGAAGCATCGCCACGACCTCCCCCTCGCCGTCGCAGCGGCCGGCTGCCTTGCCGCCGCCCTCTGCCTGAGCGCGACCGCCACCGCCACCGCAGGCACCGGCCTGCGCCGGGACGGCGCGTCGGCGCCCGCCGCCGTCGTCATCACCGGCGCGGCGAGCACCCTCGGCGTCGACGGCCCGTTCCGGCTCGTCGTCGCGAGCGACGGCCGCTACCGCCTCGAACTCGGCGGCCCCCTGCCCCAGGTCACGGGCTGGGATGGCACGACCGCCTGGGACCGCGACTGGAACGGCACCTCGCGCCCCCTTCACCTGCGCGACCGCGACCAGGCCGTGCTCGACGGGCTCTTCCTCGCCGGCGCCTGGCCCGACGCCGACGACGGCGGGCGCCTGGTGTGGAGCGCATCCGTCCCGCGCGAGGGCGGCGGCGTGCAAAGGCCCTTCACCCACGGCGACCGCGGCCTGCACGGCGCGGCCGACGTCGACGCCGAGGGCCGCCTCGTGGCGTTCCGCGTGGGCGTCGGCGACAAGCTGCGCGAGACGGCGTACCGCGGCGAACGCGACTTCGGCGGCGTCCGGTGGCCCGCCGTGGTCGAGCAGACCTCCGACAGCGGCGAGACCGTGACCCTGCGCGCCGAAGAGGTCACCGTCCTGGACGCTCCGAAAGCCGTGACTGCGGCTCTGGCCCCCGCGATCGGTCCCGCCGCGGACCACCGCTTCCTGGCCGACCTGCCCGCCGACCTGGAGATCTTCCGCGCCCCGTCGGGCCACCTGCTGGTGCACCCCCTGCTCGACGGCCGCGACGTGGGGTGGTTCATCTTCGACACGGGCGCCGGCGCCCTGTGTCTCGACAACGCCGCGGCCGATTCGCTCGGCTACGCGGGCTTCGGCGAGATCACGGCCAAGGGCGTGGGCGGCGACGTGAAGAGCGCCTTCTATCGCGGCGCGAGCCTGCAGCTGGGCCCCCTGGTCATGGACGACCCGGCCTACGTCGGCCTGGACCTGCAGTTCCTCTCGGGCTATTTCGGCAAGCCGCTGGCCGGCGTGCTCGGCTACGGGGTGCTCGCGCGCGCGGTGGTCGAGTTCGACCACCAGGCGCCGCGCATCGCCCTGCACGACCGCACGACCTATCCCGGCACCGACCTGACCTGGACCCCGCTCTTCCTCTTCGGCCGCCACCCCTGCGTGCCGGGCGCCTTCGAGGGCCACGACGCGGTGTTCCGCCTCGACACCGGCGCCGACGGCACGCTGACCTTCCACCAGCCCACGGTCGAGCGGCTCGGGCTGCTGCGGAACCGGCGCGTGCAGGACACGCAGCTCGGAGGGGTCGGCGGATTCGTGGCGGCCAAGAAGGGGCCCGTGGCCTGGGTCGAGTTGGGCGGACGGCGCTTCGAGCACGTCGAGGCGGCCTTCGCCCTCGCCGAAGAGGGCGCCTTCGCCGACGCGGCCACCGACGGCAACGTGGGGAACGAGCTGCTCGACGACTTCCTGCTGGTGTTCGACTACGGCGGGATGCGCATGGCCCTGACGCCACGCCCCGGGAACTGAGTCCCCGGGGCGCAGCGGGACGGGGGTCCGTCCGGTTCGCGGGTTGCTACCAGTCGATCTCGACGGCCTGGCCGACGCTCGAGGCGATGTCTTCCCAGGATTCGTCGACGGATTGCAGCCCGACCGGCGTCGCCGCGGACTTCGCCGGGCGCGGCGTGAGCTTCGGCGGCGCCAGCGGGGTCCGCGTGGCCTGCGGCGCAGATCTCAGGACCGGCGCCGGGGCCGCCGGCCGCCGGCCCATCTCGCCGTGGCCGCCGCGCAGGGTGAACCGCGCCAGCAGGTCGTGCAGCTCGCTGGCCTGGCCGGACAGCTCCTGGGCCGCCGCCGCGCTCTCCTCGGCGTTGGCGGTGTTGCTCTGGGTGACCTGGTCGATCCGGGTCAGGCCTTCGTTCACCTGCGCGATGCCCTCGGCCTGCTCGCGGCTGGCCTTGGCGATCTCCTCGACCAGGTCGGTCACCTCGCTGACGCGCCCGACGATGTTGCCGAGGGCCTTCTGGGTCTCCTCGGCGATGCGGGTGCCGTTCTCGGCCCGCGCCACCGAACCCTCGATCAGCTCGGAGGTCTCGCTGGCCGCCTTGGCGCTGCGCACCGCGAGGTTGCGCACCTCCTCGGCGACCACGGCGAAGCCCTTGCCGTGGACCCCCGCCCGCGCGGCCTCGACCGCGGCGTTCAGGGCCAGCAGGTTGGTCTGGAAGGCGATGTCGTCGATGACCTTGATGATGCGCCCGATGTCGCGGGCCGAGGTGTTGATCTCCCCGATGGCCGCGACCATCTCCTTCATGCTCGTGTCGCCGCTGCGGGCTTCGGTCCGGGCCTGACCCGCCAGTTCACTGGCGCGTCCGGCACCGTCGGCGTTGGCCTTGGTCTGACCGGTGATCTCGGTCAGCGAGGCGGAGATCTCCTCGACCGAACTGGCCGACTCGGTGGCGCCCTCGGACAGGGACTGGCTCGCCGACGCCACCTCGGAGCTGCCGACGGCGATCTGTTCGCCGGCCGCGCGGATGCGATCCATGACCTCGTTGAGGTCGTTCGCCAGGCGGCGCATGCTCTCGCGGATCACGTCGCCGTCCTCGACGTCCGTGATCTCGAAGGTGAGATCGCCGGCCGCGAGCCGCTGCAGATTCGCCACGACCTCGTGTTCGAGGGTGTCGGCGAAGCGGTCGAGGGTCCGCCCCATCTCGCCGATCTCGTCGCCCCGGGCCAGTTTCAGGCGCCGGTCGAGACGGCCCCGGCCCATGCCGCGGATCATGTCGACGGTCGCGAGCAGCGGCCGCGTCAGGGAGCGGGTGATGAGCAACGCGACGCCGACGATGAGCGCGGCGCCGAACACGCCGACGACCAGCATGGTCATCTGCAGCGCCTTGATGGGCGCGAAGGCCTCGGCCTCGTCGATCTCTGCCAGCAGGCCCCAGCGGAGCTCGCCCACCTCGACCGGCGTGAAGGCCGACAGGACCGGATTGCCGTTGTAGTCGATGATGATGCGGGAGCCGGCCTCGCCCTTGAGGGCGGCATCGGCGGCCTCGGTCTTCACCGCGCCGCGGTTCGGATCGGCGAACGACGGCAGCACCGAGTGGCCGGTCGGGTCGAGATAGGAGTCCGAGCGCATGAGATGGTCCGGACCGATCAGATACGTCTCGCCGGTCTCGCCCATGCCCGAGCGCTCGGTCATGATGGCGTTGATGGCGTCGAGGGGAACCTGCAGGGCGGCGACGCCGATGAAGCGGCCGCCGCCGTCGACGACGGGCGCCCCGAGGAAGGACGCGGGCTCGCCGTTGCTCGGCGCATAGGGCGCGAAGTCGACCAGGGTCGCCCTCTCGCGCGCCTGCCGGAAGCAGTCGGCCAGGCCGCTGTCGGCCAGCGGGCCCGCGAGCAGGTTCGCGCCCAGATCGGACTCCCGGGCCACCGTGAAGACGACGTACCCGTCGACGTCGATGAGGAAGACGTCGTAGTAGCCGTACTCCTGCTGGTACTGGGTGAACCACGGACCGTAGGCGCTCGCCACCGCCTCCCAGCCGATGTTCTCGATCGAGTGCTCGCCGGCGTCGAAGGCGGCGCTCATGTCGGCCATGGCCGTGACGACGGTCGGCATCGTGGCCAGCACGTTCACGTCGCCGACCCGTTCGGCGAAGTAGTTCTCGATCTTGTGCCTCTTGATCTCCCGGACCGCCTCCAGGTGGTCGAACGACGCCTTGCTCAGGGACTTGTCGGCGACACGGATCGAGATCACGCCCATGACGACGAACGGCACCACACTGAGGCCGACGAACGCCAGCACGAGTTGCTTGCCCAGCTTCATGTTCTTCACGACTTGCCTACCTCTTTCGCGGCGATCGGCGCTGATCCGCCTGCGGAATCCGGGGAATGGGACCGGGAGAACGGTCGGGACTTCTGGATTCGCTATCGCCCCCTACGGTTTCCCCTTAAGCCCACGTCGGGGCTGATTTGACCATTCGTGTGATGAGATGCCCGTGTCTCGGAAAATGTGTCCGGGCCGGATCAGGGGGTTCGCCTGGTGGCCTCAAGGTCCCAGCTGGCCGAATTCGAGCTCCAATCCGCCTATTCCACCTCACGAAGCAGGATGCCGGGACGCGGACACATTTTCCGAGGCACAAGGTTCGGGTTGCAATCCACGGCGCGAGGCGCACCATGGGGGAACCCCACCCCAACCCGGGAGCCCCCCCATGAAGCGCCCCCTCCCCCTCCTGATCGCGGTCCTCGCGGCCATGGTGACCCTCGGCCCGGCCTGGGCCGGCACGCCCCTGGAGGCCCGGCTGCAGGCCGCCGTCGACGGATTCGCGGCCGCCAACCTCCAGGCGCCCGGCGTCGTGGTCCACGTGACCTGCCCGCCTTTGGGCCTGGACACGGACTTCACGGCCGGACGGGCCGATCGCGGCCCCGACGCCCCGCTCCTCACCGCCCGGCACACGTTCCGGATCGCCAGCAACACCAAGACCTACGTGGCGGCGGCGGTGCTGCAGCTGGTGGCGGCGGGGGAGTTCGACCTGGACACGCCCCTGGCCGCGGTGCTGCCGGCCCGGCACCGCGAGGCGCTGGCGGCCGACGGCTACGATCTGGCCGCCATGACCCTGGCCCAGGTGCTGTCGCACACGAGCGGCCTGTCCGAGCATCCGGCCGACCCGCGCTACGCCGAGGCCATCGAGGCCGATCCGCAGCGGGAGTGGACGCGGGACGAGCAGGTGCGGCTCTGCGTGGAGTGGCGCGATCCGGAGAGTGCGCCCGGTGAGGCGTTCCACTATTCCGACACGGGATACATCCTGCTGGGCGGCCTGATCGAGGAGCGCACGGGGCTGTCGCTGGGCGCCGCCGTCCATCGGCTGCTGGGCTACGAGGCACTGGGACTCGACGCCACCTGGTGGGAGCGCGACGAGGCGCCGCCGGGCGGGGCCGGACCGCGGGCGCACCAATACTACGGGGACCTCGACACGACCGGCTGGAATCCGACCCTCGACCTCTACGGCGGCGGCGGCCTGATCTGCGACGCTGACGACCTGGGCCGCTTCCTGCGGGCCCTGGTCACCGGCCGGGTGCTGTCACCGGAGATGACCGTCGCCATGCTGGGCCGGGGCGCCCTGAACTACCGCCTGGGCCTGTTCCGCGAGGACTTCGCCGGCCGGCTCGCCTGGGGCCACACGGGCTTCTGGAACACCTTCGCCTACCACGTCGAAACCCTCGACCTGACGGTCAGCGGCGCGGTGCTGAACCACCATGCGACGCGGGGAAGGGAGCTGGCGGCGGCGCTGGTCGCGGAGGTCGCGGCCGCATCGGGCGGGGAGAGGCCGGCAGGGAACTAACCCGCGGACGGCGCCCCGGCGGGCTCGTCGTCCACGGCGGCCGGCGCGTGCAGCGCGGCGTGCATCATCTGGCCCGCCGAGATGTCGATCACCGCGTGCAGGACCATGGCCGGCACGAGGCTGCCGCTGAGCAGCGTGACGAGGCCGAAGAGCACGCCGACCAGGCCCGTCTTCAGCACGCCGCCGGCGCCCTGGTAGGCGTGGCCGAGGCCGAAGATCGCCGACGTCACGGCCAGGGCGGGCCAGGGGCCGACGACGGGCGCCGTCACCGCCAGCAGCACGCCGCGGTACATGATCTCCTCGCACACGCCGGCCGTGATCGCCAGCGAGCCGAAGACCCGCAGCTCGCGGGCGTCGCGGGGCGCCAGCGCGATGAGGTCGCCCATGCTGCGGCGCACCTTGGCCAGCCCGCGCGGGTCGGCGATGGCCACGCGCGACTGCCACAGCTGCACGACCACCAGGGCGGCGGTCACGCCCACGGGCAACCACTGCCAGCCGGCGAAGCCGAGGCCCAGGCGCAGCGGGGCGGCGGGCCGGCCGAGAGCCATCCACGCGCCGAGCAGGCCCAGGGCCGAGACCCATTCCAGGACCAGGATCCAGCGGTAGGTGGCGAGGCGGGCGTCGGGGCGCCCGGCGGCGGTCCAGGCCTTGAGGCGGCGGGCGTCCCAGATGCCGACGAGCGGGATCACGACCACGAGGTAGACGAGGACGGCGGCGGCGAAGAGATCGAGCGCGTGCAGGTTCATGGTCCGCGGCTACTGCCGCACGGCCTCCTCGATGAAGACGCTGTTGGGGATGGTGACGAGGCGGCCGTCCTGCTCGATGAGCGCGTGCACGGCCGCGACGCCCGCCAGCACGCCAGTCCGGCCCTGGATCTCGATGGCCTCGCCCGGCGTGAAGATCTTGCGGGCGTAGTACCCCGCCACCAGGTTGCGCGTGATGTCGCGCGAACCGAGGCCGAAGGTCAGGGCCAGGGCCAGGGCGCAGCCAGCGAGCAGCACCAGCACCACGGCCCGGATCACCTCGGTGTCGATCTGCAGCTGCGTGACGGCCATCAGGGCGGCCACGAAGACGATCAGCGCCGACACGATGCGGCCGAGCACCGGCGCGAACTCGACGCCCGAGTCGCGCGCCGAGCGCGTGACGGCGCCGCTGGCGAACTGGGCGATGAGCATGCCGACGACGAGCACGAGCCCGGCGGCCACCAGGTTGGGAAGGTAGCCGAAGAACGAGGTGATGGCACCCGACACCGCCACCAGGCCGATCGACTGGGCCGCGCTCTGCACGAAGAGGATCAGGATCAGGTAGTAGGTGAGGCCCGCGAGCAGCTCGCCCGGCGTGCGGTGCAGGCCGAGGCGGCGCAGGGTGCCGGTCAGGCCGAGGCGTTCGAGGCCGTCGTCCAGGCGCAGCTTCGCGAACGCGGTGCGGATGGCCCGGCGCGCGATGCGAGCCAGGATCCAGCCAACCAGCAGCACGCCGAGGCCGGTGAGGAACTTGGGCACGAAGCCGGCGAAGGCCCCGGTGAGCGAGTCGAGCACCGAGGTCAGGGCCGTGCGAGGCGAGAATCCGTTGTCCATGTCTCTCCCTTTCCCCCCCGACTCAGGCGCCGGGATCGTCGTCGCCGGATCCCGCATCGGATCCGGGCCACACGTCGATGAGGCTGCGCACGTGTTCCCAGAACGTGGCGAGCATCACGTTGAACGAGAAGTCGAGGCTGTCCGCGGCGAGCGTGCGCCGGTTGATGTCGCGCTGGACGCGGCCCGCCAGGTCCGGATCCGGGGCCACGCGCAGATCGCGCACCTCGGCCAGGGGCGTGTCGTCGTCCGGGGGGCCGGCGGGCCCGTCGGGGCGGTCGTCAGCCAACGTCGTGCTCCTCGGCGTAGGCGCGCCGGAACTCCTCCCGGGCGCGCTTGATGCGCATCTTCACCGCGGAGAGGCCCAGGTCGAGCTCGTCGGCCACCTCCTGGTACGAGAGGCCGTCCATGTCGCGCAGGATCAGCGGCACGCGCAGGGTCTCCGGCAGGCCGTCCAGCACGCGCGAGATGGCCTCGCGGGTCTCGCCCGCGGCCGCGGCCCGGTCGGCCGGATGCCGCGAGTGCAGGGCGGCGTGGCCCTCGAGCTCCGGCTCGTCGACATCGACGAAGACCCGGCTGCGGCGGCGGCGCAGGTGGTTCAGGCAGTGGTTCACCTTGATCCGGTTCAACCAGGTGCCGAACCCGGCGCGGCCCTCGAAGCCGGACAGGTTGAAGTAGGCCTTCACCAGCACCTCCTGGGCGAGGTCGAGGGCTTCCTCCTCGTTCCCGCTCAGGTAGCGGCAGTTCGTCTGCACGCGGTCCTGGTGACGGCGCAGCAGCTCGTCGAACGCCCGCAGGTCGCCTGGTCGCGCGGAACGGATCCGGGCCACGAGTTCCTGGTCGGTCGGGGTCATTCCATCTCCTTGACACTCTTGTCGCCGCGAAGTCACATGCCATTGTAGCCGGAGGCCCGGCCAAATAAAAATCTCCAATCATGTGACTTTCGGGATCGGGCCGTGTCTGAAGCGCGAATCCGGTGCAATCGAGACTTTGTCGCCCAACGGGGCCCTGCGCGGCCCCCACCAACGGAGGATCCGATGAGCCATCGCCAAACCATCACGTCGACCCTGGTCGCCGTCGCCCTGGCGGCCACGGTCGCCGGCGGCGCCCTGGCCGCCGACGCGGGCATCGACGCCCACGACAAGCCCCTGTTCTCCCTCACGCCCTACGCCGGCGCCGGCTTCTGGTCGCGCGACGTGGGGCTCGACGACTCGTTCCTGTTCGGCGCCCGGGGTGCCCTGCATCTGACGCGAGCGCTCTCCGTCGAGGGCACCTACGGGCGCTCGACGCCCGACCGCAGCGCCGACGGGGTCGGGGTCGACATCGACCACTACGGCCTGGACCTGGTCTGGGACCTGCGGCCCGGCGCGAACTGGGCCCCCTACCTGCTGGGCGGCTGGGCCCAGCTCGACCACGACGCCGACGACGTGCCGGGCACCGAGGTGCTCAACGGGGCCGAGTTCGGCCTCGGCGTGCGCAAGCGCCTCGGCGGCGACAACGCCAACTTCAGCGCCCTGCGCCTCGAGCTGCGCGACGTCATGTCGAACCTGACCCCCTCGTTCCCCAACGACGACGCCGTGACCCACAACCTGATCGCCACGGTGGGCCTGCAGATCGGCTTCGGCCGCAGCAGCCGCGACTCCGACGGCGACGGCGTGCGCGACCGCGATGACGCCTGCCCGGACACCCCGTCCGGCGCCACCATCGACGCCACCGGCTGCCCCACCGACAGCGACGGCGACGGCGTCTTCGACGGCATCGACCAGTGCGCCGGCACGCCCGCCGGGGCCACCGTCGACGCCTCCGGCTGCCCGACCGACAGCGACGGCGACGGCGTCTTCGACGGCATCGACCGGTGCGCCGACACGCCCGCCGGGGCCCTCGTCGACGCGTCGGGCTGCCCGACCGACAGCGACGGCGACGGCGTCTTCGACGGCATCGACCAGTGCGCCGACACGCCGGCGAACCTCCAGGTCGACGCGGCGGGCTGCCCCATCGCCGTCACCGAGACGGAGATCCAGCTGCTCGACACCGGCGTCATCGCCACCACCAACATCGCCTTCGCCTCGGGCTCGGCGCAGCTCGATCCGGCCCACTCGCCCATCCTGGACGAGATCGCCGAGACGATGGTGCGCTGGCCGGAGCTGAAGCTCGGCATCGTCGGCCACACCGACGACACCGGCTCGGCGGCCTCCAACCAGAAGCTGTCGGAGAAGCGGGCCCAGGCGGTGCTCGACTACCTGACGGGCGAGCTGCCCGGCCGCGACATGACCGGCTGCACCGCCACCGGCGCGGGCGAGAACGAGCCCATCGCCGACAACGCCACGGCCGAGGGCCGCCGGGCCAATCGGCGGGTCGAGTTCCGGGTCCTGAACCCCGACGAGCTCAAGCGCGAGATCGAGCACCGGAAGCACTTGGAGCGGTAAGCGGCAATACCGCACACATCGTCAGACGAGACAGCGCTTCCGTCCGGCCGTCCCTCCCGAGTCGAGGGACGGCCGGGAACAGCATCACGAACGCGGCGCCGCGACATCGCCCACGGCGCCGGCGGCGGGGCGGTCCCTGTGGGGGAGGCCGCCCCGCTCCTGTTTCCGCCCGCCCCGCCCCGCGTCCGGCCCGCCCGCAAGTCGGGGTGGGGTTTCCGCCGCTCCGTGACTATTCTTGCCGGACCGTCCCCGTTCCCGTTTCCCGCAGGAAGGTTCCCGTGCCGGCACCCATGGACAGCCACGGCCGCGACATGACGACCGGACCCATGACCCGCCACCTGATGGCGGTGGCGTGGCCCGTGTCGGTGAGCTTCCTGGTGCAGACCCTGTACAACCTGGTCGACGCCTTCTGGCTCGGGAAGCTGGGCAAGACGGCCCTCGTCGCGCCCACCATCACCATGAACATCGTCTTCGTGGGCATCGCCCTGGCCATGGGCCTCGGCCAGGCGGGCACGACCCTCGTCAGCCAGTACAAGGGCGCCGGACGCCCCGGCCGCATGGCCGCCGCCGCGGGCCAGAGCATGGTGCTGCAGATGGTGGCCGGCAGCCTCTTCGCCGTGGTCGGGCTCGTCTTCGCCGGGCCCCTGCTGCGCCTGCTGCAGACCCCGCCGGACGCTTTCGCCGACTCGCTGGTCTACATGCGCTGGATCCTGGTCGGCGTGCCGCTCATGTTCCTCTTCCACACCTACCAGAGCATCCTCTTCGGCCTCGGCGACACGGTCGGGCCCATGCGGGTGAACCTGATCTCGGTGGCCGTGAACGTGGTGCTCGACCCGATCCTCATCTTCGGCTGGGGGCCGGTGCCCGCCATGGGCGTGGCCGGCGCCGCCGCCGCGACGGTGATCGCCCGCGGCCTGGCCTCGCTGCTGGCCCTGCGCGAGCTGCTCGCCGGCGACGGCTTCCGCATCCGGGCCCGCGACCTGCGCTGGGACGGCGCCCTGCTCCTGCGGCTGCTGCGCATCGGGCTGCCGCTCTCGGTGGGCTCGACGGCCACCTCGCTGGGCTTCACCCTGCTGATCGGCATCGTCAACGGCTTCGGCTCGTCGGTGACGGCGGCCTTCGGCGTGGGCCACCGCGTGATCTTGATGGTCTCGGTGCCGGCCATGGCCCTCGGGCAGGCCAACGCCACGGCGGTGGGCCAGAACCTCGGCGCCGGCAAACCCGACCGGGCCTCGCTTTCGGTGCGCCGCTCCGCCTTCCTGATCACGGCCTTCCTGCTGCCGCTGACCACGCTGACCTACTTCTTCGGCTCCCACGTCACCCACTGGTTCGTGGCCGACCCGGAGGTGGTGGCCTACGGCGCCGACCTCTTCCGCATCACCAGCTTCTCGGTCTTCGCCTTCAGCCTGATCCTGGTGCTCTTCGGCGCCTTCCAGGGCTCGGGCCGCACGGTGCCGGTGATGGTGGTCAACACGGGGCGGCTGTGGGCGGTGCGCATCCCCGTGACGCTGCTGCTGACGCAGGTCTGGCACTGGGGGCCGAACGGCCTGTGGTGGGCCATGAACCTCTCGAACCTGATCGCCGGCACGGCGGCGTTCGCGTGGTTCCTCCGGGGAGACTGGAAGTCGGCGGTCATCGAGCAGGATGACGCCGAGGCCGGCGGCGAGGGCGGCGCCGCCCTGGGCGACGCGGTCTGAGCGGCCCGGGTCGGCGGTTGTCGCCGGCGGCCATCGGGGTCATAATGGGCGCCCACCCCGACCCCAGCCCGAACGGACGGTGACCATGAGCCTGACCCCGCGCCGCCGCATTCCCCTGCACCAGTCCCACGCCCGCGTGGGCGCCTCGCCCGGCACCCTGAACTCGCCCGACGGCGCCGGGCCCACCTCGGTCTCGGCCATGGCCTGGGGCCCCGGCGAGCTCGTCGAGCACGACGACATCGACGTCGCGGGGCTGGCCGAACTGCGCGCCGCCCATCCGGTGGTGTGGGTCACCATCAACGGTCTCGGCGACCTCGATCGCCTGGTCCGTCTCGGCGACGCGCTCGGCTTCCACAAGCTCGCCCTCGAGGACATGCTGAACGTCGGGCAGCGGCCCAAGCTCGACCACTACGAGGTCCACCTCTACGGCGTCGCGCGGGTGCCCCACCAGGGCGAGGTGCTGCAGACCCAGCAGGTCTCCCTCTTCGTCGACGACGGCCTGCTGGTGACGGTGTTCGAGAAGGACAGCGACGTTCTGGACGGGGTCCGCGAACGCGCGCGCAACGGCCGCCCCCTGATCCGCAACAGCGGGGTCGACTACCTCCTGTACGCCGTGACCGACGCCGTCGTCGACTCCTACTTCCCGCTGCTCGAACGCTTCGGCCAGTCCCTGTTCGACATGGAAACCGGCGTCCTGGACAACCCCCGCAAGCAGCACATCGGCAAGCTGTACGAGCTCAAGCGCGACCTGGTCACCCTGCGCCGCTACGCCGTGCCGCTGCGCGACGTGGTCGAGGGCCTCATGAAGCCCGACCTCGACCTCCTCAAGCCCCAGACCCGCACCTTCATGAAGGACTGCGTCGATCACGCCCGCCACGCCGCCGACGTGGTCGAGAACCAGGCCGGCCACGTGGACAGCCTCATCGACCTCTACATGAACCTGGTGAACCTGCGCATGAACGAGGTCATGAAGGTGCTGACAGTCATCTCGACGCTCTTCATCCCGCTGTCGTTCATCGCCGGCCTTTACGGCATGAACTTCGACCCGGCGATCTCGGCCTGGAACATGCCCGAACTGGGCTGGAAGTTCGGCTACCCCTACGCCCTGGGCCTGATGGTGCTGTGCAGCGCCGGCCTGGTGGCGTGGTTCTACCGCAAGGGGTGGTTCCGCTAGCAGGCTGTTGAAAAACTCACTTTGGTATCCGGTGCGCCTGGCCGGGCCGAGATCAAGGCGCGATTCCGCCGCCGTAGCCGGAGCTACGGCAAGGGACCGCAACGC
>JAGRNP010000078.1 GCA_020440705.1 bacterium
CGTGCCACCACGACCCGGCCGCGCCCAGGCTGGCCGGCCGGGGGCAGGAGCGGTCGAGCAGCAGCGAGGCCAGCTGGTGCGGGGTGGGCCCGCCGGCGCCCGCCGGCACCGCGGCCAGGTCGGCGAAGAGATCCCAGGCCCGATGCCGGGCCAGACGCGTCGCCAGGTCCGCGCCCACGCCCATCTCGCGCAGGCGCGCCTCCCGCTCCCAGGGGCGCAGGGGCAGGCTGTCCCGGATCCCGTCGACGCGGGCGTCGTCCAGCCGGATCGGCGGCAGGTCCGTGTCGGGGTACATGCGGTCGGCGCCGGGCAGGATCCGCTCGAAGCCGGTGGTGCCGTCGTCCAGGGCCTGGCGGGTCTCCTGGGGCACGCCGAGGGTGGCTTCCCGCGCCCGGATGGCGATCTCGCCCACGGCCGTGCGGGTGTCGGCCGCGCGGCCCCACACCAGGAGCACGGGCACGTCGGCCGCCACGCCGCAGGCCTTGCCGATCCGCTCCCACTCGCCGCTGCTGAGGCCCGGGATGTCCTGGGTCGAGAGCGCGAGGTTGGGCAGGTCGTCGAGGCAGGCGATGACGCGCACCCGGTCGCTGAACTCCTTCAGGAAGCTGGTGCGAGGCTGGGTCTGGCACTCGAGCAGGCCCTGGAAGCCGGGCAGCGCGATGGCCATGACCGTGGCCCCCTTGCCGATGGCCTGCTGGATGAACTTGCAGGCCGTGCCGCGCACGATGGGCGTCACGTCGTGGCCGATGTCGTCGATGTCGGCGGCCGTGATGCCGCGGCGCGCGAGCTCGCCCCGGATGCCCACCAGCGAGCGCTGGCGCAGCGCCTCGTTGTGGGTCAGGCGGGGGATCGCCCGCAGCGACGGCACGCCCTTGATCTCGATGCGCGTGCCCCCGGTCACCGAGACGTTCACGTCCTGCCGCGCGGCGCCGGGCCCCGTGCGCACCAGCCCGCTGACCCGCGCCAGGTGCCGGATGACCTGACCCACGAGCATGGCCTCCTCGGGCGTCTTCATGTCCGGATCGGTCACCGTCTCGATGAGCGGCATGCCCAGGCGGTCGGTGCGGTAGACGCGCCGGTGGCCCCGGTCGCTCACCTCGCGGCAGCTGTCCTCCTCGATGGAGAGCTGCCGGATGTGGATGTCGCGTCCCCGGAAGGGGATGTCGCCGTCGGTGCCGATGATGGCCGTGCGCTGGAAGCCGGTGGGGATGCTGCCGTCGAGGTACTGCTTGCGCGTGATGTGCACCTCGCCGACCACGTTCAGGCCCAGCAGGATCGAGACGCCGATGGCGCGGTCGAGGGCCACGTCGTCGATCTCGAAGGGCGGGGCGTCGTCCATCTCGTAGGTGCAGACGGTGTTCTGGTTGAGCAGGTAGACGATGTCCTTGCGGGTCTTGAACTCCATCAGGGCCGTGCCGTCGTATTCGCCCATCTCGCTCAGGGTCGGCCGCATGTGCCGCAGGATCTCGGCGTGGTGCTCGTTGTTGTTGTACTGGCCGGCGGGGCAGCGGCAGAAGAGCTTGCGCACCGTCAGGAGCTGCTGGTGCACCTCGAGGCCGCACAGGAAACCGAGGTCGGCGTAGTCGGCGGGGCCCAGGCTGCCGAAGGCGGGCAGGGGCTGGCGCAGCCAGGGGTCGGCGACGAGAAAACGATCGTCCATGGGCGGCGGTCCTCGCGAAATGGGATCGGGACGTGGGGACGGGTCCACACCGGTCGGAGTCCAAGATAGAGGAGCGTAAACCGAACCTCCAGTTTTCGTTGGCCTGATTCCGCGAGCCCCGTTTTCAAAATCGGCGATTA
This sequence comes from bacterium, assembly GCA_020440705.1. Lineage (NCBI taxonomy): Bacteria > bacterium. The sequence goes on from JAGRNP010000078.1 coordinate 1,801, forward strand.
CCAAAATCGTCCCATTTTCTGACTTGACGAAATTTAACAACCTCGCTATCGTAGCTTGACAACGATTTCACAGCTTCGTGCGCCCGCGGAGCGATTTTGTGAGTTTCCTGACAATCGTGGAGGAGGCGGCAGGGTGAGGAAGAACCGGAAGAGTTGCGATGTCCCCGATGCCACGATCCATCGGCTCCCCCTCTATCTCGAGAAGCTGAAGATGCTCCAGGCCATCGGCGTGGAGGACGTTTCGAGCCGCCAGCTGGCCGAGTCGCTGGACATCAAGGCCAGCCAGCTGCGCCACGATTTCCACTACTTCGGTGGCTTCAGCCGCCCCGGGCGCCCGTATCAGGTGGAGAAGCTGGTGCCGGCCCTCGAGAAGATCATCGGCATCTCCGTGCCCCAGCCGACGGCCATCATCGGCGCCGGGCACCTGGGCCAGGCCCTGGCCAACTACCAGAACCTCGATCTGCAGGGTTTCCCGGTGAAGGGCATCTTCGACACCAACCCGAAGCTGGTCGGGGTCGAGATGCGGGGCTGCCCCGTGCGCGACATGGACGAACTCGAAACGGTGATCCAGGCCGAGAAGATCAAGATCGCCATCCTCACGGTGCCCGCCGCCCAGGCCCAGGGTGTGACCGACCGCCTCGTCGGCGCCGGCATCATCGGCATCTTCAACTTCGCCCCGACCGACCTGAAGGTCCCCGAGGGCGTGGCCGTGCGCAACGAGCGGCTCGCCGTGGGCATCATGTCGCTCAGTTTCAAGGTGAAGTGCATCCTGCAGGCCCAGGAGATGTACAACTCGGGCCCCGAGTCGATCTGAGCCACGGCCGATCCCGGACGAGGCAAGGCCGGCCCCATCAAGGGGCCGGCCTTCTCTTTGCAGCGCCTGGCGCGGCTAGATCTGGAACAGGTACTGGATCTTCATGAAGTAGGTGCGGGCCATCAGGCGCCACTTCTCCTCCTCGAAGCCCGGGTCGGGGCTGAACTCGCCGTAGTTCCGCGTGGAGCCCACGTAGAAGATCGAGAACGGGTTCAGGCGCCAGGTGAGCAGGGGGTCGGCGTCCCAGCTGTTGGCGAAGTCGTTGTACTGCAGCACCACGCGCGCCGACCACTCCCGGCTCAGCTGCAGGTTCAGCCGCGAGCGGGCCACGTAGCCCGCGAACAGCCGCTGACCGTCGTCGACCGACGTGGAGCGGATGTAGCTGAAGCTGTTCTCCCAGACCAGCCGGCTGACGGGCTTGAGGTTCACCCACCCCGAGTAGTTCGTCTCCTTGCCCATGACCAGGTCGCCCCGGGCGATGCGATGGCCGTACGAGTAGCTGCCGCCGCCGTTGATCACCTCGGCCGGATTCAGCTGGAAGTCGATCTCGTTGAGGAAGATGCCGTCGAACTGGACGTCGTGGAAGAGCTCGTTGCTGTCCATGTGCTCCAGTTCGATGTAGGTCTGGGCCCAGCGCAGGCGGGTCCAGATGGCGCCGCCCAGCCACTCGTCCTTCTTCAGGCCGTCGAAGTTCCACACCCGGCCGGCGTGGGCGCTGACGCCGACCCGGTCGAAGAGCGGGTGGTCGTCCAGGTAGAAGGTGTAGCTGTTCCACAGCGTCGTCTGGTGCTGGTCGTTGCGGGGCTCGAAGCCGTTCTCGGCCCGGTAGGTGGGGCTGCGGCCCCAATAGTCGAAGTCGAGGCTGTAGTGGCGGCCGTAGCGTTCGAAGCTGGCGTAGGCGGCCTGGCCCCAGAAGGTCTCGCCGTCGAAGCTCCGGGTGTGCTTGCCGCCGTCGAAGGTCTCGCCGTCGAGGTCGGCGGTGAGCGCGGGGGCGTCGGGCTCCTCGGTGTAGCTGCCCAGGACCTGCAGTTCGATGGACGCGTTCTGGGTCAGGCGCAGCCGCGTGTCGCCGCCGAAGGTGGTGCCCGAGCCGCCGCCTTCGTGGCGCCGGTCGGTGAAGATGGCGCCGGCGTGGGACTGGGACCCCAGGGTGCGCTGGTAGCGGCCGAGGGTCGACCAGCTGCGCCCCGCCTCGAGCAGCACGCTCTCCTCGGCGAAGGGGATGATGTAGGGCGATGCCTCGTCCTGGGCCGTCATCACGGCGAAGTTCGAGGCGCCGGGCCGGCCGGTGGCCTTGGCCGCCCACAGGGGCTGGTTGATGGAACGGGTGTAGACCACGTTGAACCAGGTGTTCCACAGGTCGCTGCCCTCCTGGAAGAAGGGGCGCTTCTCCGGGTAGAAGAGGGCGAAGGTGGAGTTGACGTCGATCTGGGCCGCGTCGGACTCGACCTGGCTGAAGTCGGGATTCACCGTGGCCTCGGCCGTGGTGGTGGGCCCGATGCCGTACTTCACGCCCACGCCCGGCTCGCCCTTCAGGTCGCCGTTCGCGAACTCGCCGGTGTCCTCGTCGCGCCGGCTGGCCTGGCTGGCCACGAACGAGGGAAGGATCTCCAGGCCGCTGCCCGGCCGCACGCCCGTGATGCCGCGCAGGGTGCCCCAGTTGCAGGGCCAGCAGTCGTCGTCGCGGTCGTATTCGCCCCACGAATACTGGCCGCGCACCTCGCGGGGATGGTTGCGCCAGAAGTCGACGCGCCACACCTGCTCCGGCTGGTCCGGGAAGCGCAGCCCCGTCCAGGGGATGGCCATCTCGACCACCCAGCCCGTGTCGGTGATGCGGCCGCTGGTGTAGTAGACCAGGTCGTAGGTCATGTCCTCGCCGTGGCCCGCCGACCAGAGCAGGTCGCCCTGGATGCCGTAGGGGTTGGCCGCGATCTCGTAGGCCCAGCCCTGGCTGGCGAAGGTGTCCAGCGCGAGGATCACGTAGTCGTCGTTCCAGATGCGGTCGCGCTCGGTGAAGGTGGCGCGCACCCGGGCCGGATCGTCGAAGCACTGCCAGGCGATGTAGAGGAACTCGTCGTTGTAGGTGACCCACACCTCGGTGTCGACCGGGGGGCGGGTCTGGTCGCCGGGCTGGTGCTCGACGAAGTTCAGGGCGGGGGTGAGGCCCTCCCAGCCGGCGTCGTCCAGCACGCCGTCGATGGCGATGGGGCCGCGGGCGGGGCGGGTGGTGAGTTCGGGGAAGCGCACCGCCTCCCAGGCCGGGTGGTGGTCGGCCCGCTGGGCCGAGGCCGCGCCGGCGGCGAGCAGCAGGGCGCACAGGGCGAGGCCGGCGGCGGCGCGTGGCCGCGCGGACGAGGTCAGGGGCGGATTCTGCAAGGCCGTTGGTCCTTCGCGTCGGGAGGTGCGGGGACGGACCCGACACCTACGCAGGGGCGCCGGCCGGGTTGCACCCCGGCGACCGTTTTCCGCTACCAGCGCAGCAGGTTGGCGCCCCAGGTGAACCCGGAGCCGAACGCCACCAGCACCACCAGGTCGCCCTCCCGCACGCGCCCCTCGGCCACGGCCTCGGCCAGGGCGATGGGGATCGAGGCGGCCGTCGTGTTGCCGTAGCGTGCGATGTTCGCGTAGACCTTCTCCGGGCCGAACCCGAGGCGGGCGGCGACCGCGTCGGTGATGCGCTGGTTGGCCTGGTGGGGAATGACGAGGGCCACGTCGTCCGGCGCGACGCCCCCCTTCGCCAGCACCGCGGCGATGGCCTCGCCGAAGCGCCGGGTGGCGTGCTTGAAGACGAGCGGGCCGTTCATGTGGGGGAAGTGCAGGCCGGCGTCGAGCATGGCCGGGGTGACGCGTCCCGCGACCGTGGCCTCGGGCGCCACCACGCACAGGTCGCGGGCGAAGCGCCCCTGGCTGTGCAGCACCGAGGCGAGCACGCCGCGGTCGGTGCCCTCGCGGGCCTGGACCACGGCGGCGCCGGCCCCGTCGCCGAACAGCACGGCCACGTCGCGGCCGGCGGTCGTCGCGTTCAGGGCGGTGCTCTGGACCTCGGCGCCGATCACCAGCACCGTGTCGGCGGTGCCCGCCCTGATGAAGCCGTCGGCGGCGGCCAGCCCGTACACGAAGCCCGTGCACTGGTTGCGGATGTCCATGGCGCCGGCGGTCTGCAGGCCGAGCAGGTCCTCGACGAAGACGCCGTTGCCGGGGAAGAAGAGGTCCGGGTTCAGGGTCGCGAAGATGACCTGGTCGACGTCGCCCGGGGCGACCCCCGCCCGGTCCAGGGCCGCGCGCGCCGCGGCGGCGCCCATCTCGCTGCCGGTCATCTCGGTGCGGCCGTCGGCGTCGCGCCGCAGCCAGCGCCGTTCGCGGATGCCGCTGCGCTCGACGATCCAGGCGTCGCTGGTGTCCATCAGGCGGGTCAGGTCGTCGTTGGTCACGACGTTGTCGGGCACGAAGTACCCGGTGCCGGTGATCACGGCCTGGCGCATGGGATCCTCCTGGCGGGGCCGTGCCGGCGAGTGGGCAGGCGCGTGGTCAACGGGACCGGCTCAACGGTGCTGGGCGATGGCGCCCGGCATGAGGGTCCGGTTCTGCTTGATGAAGGTCTCGGCGTCGGCGCGCGACGGGAAGTAGCCGATGCGCACGCGGTAGATGATGGTGCCGTCCGAGGTGTTGCCGACCTTCACGCGGGCGTCCCAGCCCTTGGCCTGGAGACGCTCGGCCTCGCGGTCGGCGTTGTCGGCGTTGCCGAAGGAACCGACCTGCACCACGTAGGGGCCGAGCTCGAGGGGCACGACCTGCGCGCTGGGCTTCTGGGTCGGGGTCGTGGCGGGCGTCGCGGTGGCGGCCGGCGTCGTCGTCGCGGGGGCGGGCGGGGTGGTGTCCGGGGTCGGCACCGGCGTGTCGGCCGCGGCGGCGGCGGCCGTGGGCTTCTGGCCGGCGCCCTCCTCGGGCACGAGGGTCGTGGACTCGCCGGCGATGTCCACGTCGCCCGAATGGATGGGCGCATCGGACAGGTTCGATTCGACGTCTGGGGCGGTGACCACGGTCTGCTGTTCGCCGATGCCCGCGGGCACGTCGGCGCTCTGGGTGCGGAACAGGAACACCGCGCCCACGATGCACACGAGGATGGCCAGCCACATGATGCGCGGCATGCCGCCCCCGCGGCCGGCGTTGCGGCGGCGGGTTCCGTCCTTCAGCAGTCCCTGTTTCTTGCCTGTCATGTGGTCACCCTTCCCTGGGTTGGATCGGCTGCTCGGTGTCCGGCTTGAGCAGGCTGAAGGCCACGGTCGCGACCAGGGCGGCCGCGAAGCCGGGAATCATCTCGTAGAGGGCCGCCTTGAGCGGCGCGACGTTGTACCAGGCCACGACGACCACGGTTCCGCTGACGAAGCCCGCCAGGACCCCCGCGCGGCTGGTGCGGCGCCAGTACAGGGACAGCAGCAGCGGCGGGCCGAAGGCGGCCCCCAGGCCGGCCCAGGCGTACAGCACCATGTTGAAGACCAGATCCTGGGCCCGCCACGCCAGCAGGAAGCCGACCAGGCCCACGCCCAGGGTGGCCCAGCGCCCGATGGCCACCAGGCGCGCCTGGGAGGCGTCGGGCCGGATCAGCCGTCGGTAGATATCCTCGCTGATGGCGCTCGCCGATGCAAGCAATTGGCTGTCGGCGGTGGACATCATGGCCGCGATGGCGCCCGTGATCATGAGCACCGCCAGCCCGGAGGGCATGAAGTGGCGGGCCATCATGGGCATGAGCTGCTCGGAGTCGGCGATCAGGCCGCCCTCGCCCACGATGTCCGGCCCGAAGAAGGCCACGCCGGTGATGCCGATGAGGATGGCCCCGCCGAAGGCGATCAGCGCCCAGGCGATGGCGATGACGCGGCCCTTGGCCACCTCGGCGCCCGAGGTGATGGCCATGAAGCGCAGCACCAGGTGGGGCTGGCCCATGTAGCCCAGGCCGATGGCCAGGCTGCCGGCCACCGCGCTGGCGGCCGCCCAGCCCGAGGCGCCGGGCGCCAGGGCCAGGTAGGTGCCGCCGAGGGCGGCCAGGCGCTCGTGCAGGCCGCCGAAGCCGCCCAGTTCGGCCAGCACGGCCAGGGGCAGCACGGCCAGGGTGACGAGCATGATGATGCCCTGGACCAGGTCGGTCCAGGCCACCGCGAGCAGGCCGCCGGCCGCGGTGTAGAAGAGGATGAGCACGGCGCCGATGGCCATGCCGGCCAGGGGCGGGATGTTCAGGTAGTAGTTCAGCACCTTGCCCGCGGCGAGGAACTGGGCCGCCACGTAGAAGGTGAAGAAGAAGAGGATGATCACCGTGGCGGTGATGCGCAGGGCGTGGCCCGGGTCGGGGAAGCGGGCGGCGAACCAGTCGGCCAGGGTGATGGCGCCCACGCGCTCGGTCTCCTCGCGCAGCCGGCGGGCCACCACGAACCAGCTGAAGGCGATCCCCGCGCAGCAGCCCACGCCCACCCAGAGGGCGGTCAGGCCCGAGGCCCAGGCCACCGCCGGCAGGCCCACCAGCAGCCAGGCCGACTCGCCGCTGGCCCGCTCGCTGAAGGCCGCCACCCAGGGGCCCAGCTTGCGGTCGGCCAGCAGGTAGTCGTCGAGGGTGCGGTTGCGCCGGGCGGCCCAGCCGCCGACCCCGAGGATCAGCACGCTGTAGATGATCAGTCCGACGACGAGGGGATTCAAGGGCGCTCCATCCGTGGGCGAGGGTTCCGTCGGGCCATTCTAGGGGGAATCCGGCCGGGGGATCAATGATGAACCGGATCCGGACCGGGGGTGACACCCGGGCCGGGCACCCGTATCATGGGCGCTTGTCAGGAACGAGTCCCGCTGGCCGCGCCCCCGGAGGAATGCCGTGACCCCACCCCAATGGTTCGTCGATTGCGGCCCCGTGCTGCAGGCCCTGGCCGCCACCATCTTCACCTGGGGGGTGACGGCCCTCGGCGCCGCGGTGGTGTACGTCTTCAATACGGTCAACCGCAAGCTGCTCGACGCCATGCTCGGCTTCGCGGCCGGCATCATGATCGCGGCCAGCTTCTGGTCGCTGCTGAATCCGGCCATCGCCATGGCCGAGGCCCAGGGCCAGAACGCGGTGCTCGCGGCGGTGGTGGGCTTCCTGGCCGGCGGCGCCTTCCTCTACCTCGTCGACAAGAGCCTGCCCCACCTGCACCTGGGCTTCCCCACGGAGGAGGCCGAAGGCCCCTCGACGAGCTGGCACCGCTCGGTGCTGCTGGTGCTCGCCATCACCCTGCACAACATTCCCGAGGGCCTGGCCGTGGGCGTGGCCTTCGGCGCCGTGGCGGTGGGCGTGCCCGAGGCGAGCCTGGGCGCGGCCATGGCCCTGGCCCTGGGCATCGGCATCCAGAACTTCCCGGAGGGGCTGGCCGTGGCGGCGCCCCTGCGGCGCGAGGGCTGGTCGCGCACCAAGAGCTTCATGTACGGCCAGGCGTCGGGCATCGTCGAGCCCATCGCCGGCGTCATCGGCGCCGCGGCCGTGATCTGGATGCAGCCGATCCTGCCCTACGCCCTGAGCTTCGCCGCCGGGGCCATGATCTACGTGGTGGTCGAGGAGCTCATCCCCGAGTCGCAGCTCGAGAAGAACACCGATCTGGCCACCATCAGCGCCATGGTCGGCTTCGCGGTGATGATGTCCCTCGACGTGGCCCTGGGCTGAGCGCGGGCCCATGCCGAAGGTCGCCGCGATCATCTTCGACCTCGACGGCACGCTGGTGGCGTCGGGCCGGGACATCGCCCGCTCGGCCAACCACGTGCGCGAGGCCCTGGGCCTGCCGGCGCTGCCCGAGGCGACGGCCCGCTCCTACGTGGGCGACGGCGTGGTGCGGCTGCTCGAGCGCACCCTCGGCCACGACAGCGCCACCGGCCGGACGGGTGCGGCGGGCCGGGCGGTGACGCCCGACGAACTGCGCCGCGGTCTCGACCTCTTCGCCGCCCACTACGCCGACCACCTCCTCGACACGACGCGACCCTACCCCGGCGTGCCCGAGACCCTGGCCGCCCTGGCCCACGTGCCCCTGCTCGTGGCCACCAACAAGCCGCGGGGCTTCACCGACGCCATCCTGGCGGGCTGCGGCCTGGACGGGGTGTTCGCCCGGGTCGTGGGCGGCGACGAACCGCCGGCCCGCAAGCCCGACCCGGCCCACCTGGCCATGGCCACGGCGGGGCTGGGCCTCGAACCGGCCCGCGTGGTCATGGTGGGCGACAGCCCCAACGACGTGAACGCGGCGCGGGCCTTCGGCTGCGTCTCGGTGGGCTGCACCTTCGGCCTGGTCGAGCGCGCGGTCGTCCTGGCCAGCCGGCCCGACCACGTGATCGACGCCTTCGGCGAACTGCCGGCGGTGCTGGCGGACGGGCAGGGGAGCTGAGGGCGCGGCGGCGGGCTCAGGCCAGGGCGTCGCGCAGGCCCTCGAGGGTGGCCTGCACGTCGGCCACGGTGTAGGGGTCGTCGGGGGCCGGCTGGCGGCCGTGCACCTCGAAGCGGGGCGTCTCGCCGTAGGCGCGTCCCCAGCGGGCGTCGACCTGGCGCACGAAGTCGGTCAGGGCCAGGCGCGAGGCGAGCACCGTCTCGAGCCAGGTCCGCACCAGGCCGGCCGGATCGTCGAAGTGGTTGGCCAGCAGGGGCGGATTGCCCTCGAGGCGCACCAGGACCGTCTGGATCAGGATGCCCTCGGGATCGACGACGCGCTTTTCGAGAAGTTCGCGGGTGGCCATGAGCAGCTGCCGGTCGGGCCCCACGGGCGAGGCACCCTTGAGGGCGTCGCCCGCCTCGCGGCCGACGGCTTCGGCCACGTCGAAGGGGCGGCCCTGCCGGATCTCGCGGGTCAGGTCGTCCTCGGCGTCGGCGGCGGGGTCCGGGGCGTCGGGCCGCGGGTCTTTGTCCTTGGGCTGACTCATGATTCCCCATTATCATGGAAGCCGTTGCCACGGCCAAGCCGAAATCTGCGCCGCCCGCGCGGCGCCGGAGAGCCCTTGTCCCAGTCGCCCGACAACGCCACGACGCCGCCGCCCCATCTGGCCGGCGGCATGCCCGCCCGGGCGGGGCAGCTCATCCTGACGCGCCGCGTGCGCCTGGTGACGCCCCACCTGCCGGCGCCGTGCGGCCACCTGGTCGACTTCGGCTGCGGCAACGGGGCCCAGACCCTGCTCTTCGCGGGGCGGGCGGAGCGCCTCACCGGCGTCGACGTGGAGCCGGCCTTCCTGGCCGAGTTGGCCCGGGACGCCGCCGCCGCCGGCCTGGCCGACCGGGTCGCGGGGCGGGCCCTGGTCGACGGGCGCATCCCCCTGGACGACGCCAGCGCCGACGCCGTGACCTCGTTCACCGTGCTCGAGCACGTGCCCGACGAGCGTGCGGCCCTGGCCGAGATGCGCCGGGTGCTGAAACCGGGCGGGGTGCTCGTGGTGTCGGTGCCCAACCGCTGGTGGGTCTTCGAGACCCACGGCTGCGACCTGCCCCTGCTGCCCTGGAACCGGGTGCCGCTGGTGAGCTGGTGGCCCCGGGCCCTGCACGACCGCTGGGCCCGGGCCCGCATCTACCGGCTGCGGGAGATCGCGGACCTGGTCGCGGCGGCGGGATTCACGGTGGAAAAGCGGTTCCGCATGACGGCGCCCATGGATATGATCGGCAACGAGAAGCTGCGCCGCCTGGTCCGGACGACCCTGTTCCGGACCGATCTGGCGGCGCTCCCGGTGCAGGCCACGGAGAACTTCGTGGTCGCGCGCAAAACCCAGGCCCCCTAGGGCCGAAAGCGAGCGAGTCCGATGGCGATCGGCAACCAGTCCCCGCGCGGGGTGAAGGCGGTCCTGTTGATGAGTACGATCCTGACCCTGCTGGCCGGCTGCGGCGGCGACCGGCCCGAGCCGCCGGTGGCCCGGGTCGAACCCCACAGCATGACCATCCACGGCGACACCCGCGTCGACGACTACTACTGGCTGAACCAGCGGGACAATCCCGAGGTGATCGCCTACCTGGAAGCCGAGAACGCCTACCTCGACGCCATGATGAAGGACACCGCGACCCTGCAGCACACCCTCTTCGAGGAGATGAAGGGACGCATCAAGAAGGACGACAGCTCGGTCCCCTACGAGAAGGACGGGTACTGGTACTACAGCCGCTACGTGCCCGGCGGCGAGTACGCCCTGCACTGCCGGCGCCCCGGCGCCATGGAGGCGGCGGAGGAGGTGCTGCTCGACGGCAACGCCATGGGCCGGGACGAGGGCTACTTCTCCCTGCGCGGCGTGAGCGTGAGCCCGGACACGAAGCAGCTCGTCTACGGCGTGGACACCCAGGGCCGGCGCCTCTACACCCTGCACTTCAAGAACCTCGAGACGGGTGAACTGGCCCCCGAGCGCATTCCCGGCAGCACGGGCAACGTGGTGTGGGCCAACGACAACCAGACGGTGTTCTACGGCCGCCAGGACCCCGAGACCCTGCGCTCGTACCAGATCTGGCGCCACGCCGTGGGCAGCGACCCCGCGGGCGACACCCTCGTCTACCAGGAGGACGACGACACCTTCTCCTGCTACGTGAGGCGCTCGCGCTCGGACCGGTACCTGTACATCATCAGCGACCAGACCCTGAGCTCGGAAGTGCGCCTGCTCGAGGCCGACGATCCGTTCGGCGAGTTCCGCGTCTTCCAGCCGCGGCAGCGCGACGTGGAATACCACATCAGCCACCAGGGCGACCGCTTCCTCGTGCACACGAACCTGCACGCGCCCAACTTCCGCCTCATGGAGTGCGGCCTGCAGGAGACCTGGCTGGCCAACTGGCGCGAAGTGGTGCCCCATCGCACCGACGTGCTCCTGGAGGACGTGGACGCCTTCACCGACTGGCTCGTGCTGACCGAGCGGCGCGACGGCCTGAGCCACCTGCGCATCGTGCCCATGGATGGCGCGCCGGACCACGACCTGGACTTCGGCGAGCCGACCTGGTCGGTGTGGTCGTCGTTCAACCCGAACATGGACACCGACGTGCTCCGCTTCGGCTACGAGTCGCTGACGACCCCGACCACCACCTACGCCTACGACATGCGCACGCGCGAGAAGACGGTGCTGAAGCAGGAAGAGGTCCTCGGCGGCTTCGACGCCGGCGACTACGTGGCCGAGTACCTGCACGCCCCGGCCCGCGACGGGGTCCAGGTGCCCATCTCCCTGGTGCGGCGCAAGGACACGCCCGTCGACGGCACGGCCCCGCTGCTGCTCTACGCCTACGGCAGCTACGGCCTGAGCTCGGACGCCGGCTTCGACAGCGGGCGCCTGAGCCTGCTGGACCGCGGCTTCATCTACGCCATCGCCCACATCCGCGGCGGCCAGGAGATGGGCCGCTGGTGGTACGAGGACGGCAAGCTGCTCAAGAAGATGAACACCTTCACCGACTTCATCGACTGCGGCCACTACCTGGTGGACCGCCAGTACGCCCGCCCCGACGGCCTCTTCGCCTACGGCGGCTCGGCCGGCGGCCTGCTCATGGGCGCGATCGTGAACCTGGACCCGGACCTGTGGGCCGGCGTCACCGCCGCGGTGCCCTTCGTGGACGTGGTGACGACCATGCTCGACGAGTCGATCCCCCTGACCACGGGCGAGTTCGACGAGTGGGGCAACCCGAAGGAGAAGGTCTCCTACGACTACATGCTGAGCTACTCGCCCTACGACCAGGTGGGCGCCCACGCCTACCCGCCCCTGCTGGTGACGACCGGCCTGCACGACAGCCAGGTGCAGTACTTCGAGCCGGCCAAGTGGGTGGCCAAGCTGCGCGCGAAGAAGACCGACACCAACCCGCTGCTCTTCAAGACCAACATGGAGGCGGGCCACGGCGGCAAGAGCGGCCGCTTCCGCCGCCTCGAGGAGAAGGCGCTGATGTACGCGTTCTTCCTGGACCTGGCCGGCAGGAACTGACGGCCCGCCGCCGCCGCGCCGCCGCCGCGCAGCAGACGACCAAGGCCCCGGACACCGACGTCCGGGGCCTTGGCCTCTGTGCGAAACCGGAGGGGATCAGCAGGCGCCGCCGGTGCGGTCGTCGAAGCGGTCGCGGTTGATGTAGTCGTTGATCAGCAGCGCGATGCCCACCGCCCCGGTGATCAGCCCACCCACGACCAGCGGCAGGTGGAAGCCCACCAGCCCGATGTCGATGAACCGGTCGCCCGCCACCAGCGCGACGCCGATGGCCAGGCACACCATGCCGCTGCGGTAGGGCAGGCGCGGCCCCGACTTCTCCTGCACCTCGAGGGCGCCCGGATCGGCCCCGTGCTCGATGGCCTTCTCCATGAGCCGCATCTTCTGCTGCTTCTGCAGGTGCTCGGTGATGATCGCCACGATGGGGATGCCCATCGACAGGGTGATCACGATGATGGGCAGCAGCAGCCCCATGAACTGGGACTGGTCGGACTGGGCCAGGAATGCGATCATCGCACGGTCCTTTCGGCAGAGGTCGGTTGCGGGGTCTCGGCGTCGCGTTCACCGGGTCGGACCCGCCCGGTGCCCCGCACGTTACAGGATTTTCCGCCCGCATCCGACCGGTAACTTTTCCGCGCCCGACCGGGTCCCACCCGACATGAACGACGCCGTCCTCGACGCGCGCGAGCATCCGGACCGCTACCTGCCCCTGGATCGCCGCAGCGCCGCCCTCTTCCTCGCCGACTGGGAACCGCTCGTGCGCGGCGTGCTCCTGCGCATGCGCGTGCGCGAGCTGGACGCGGCGCTCAGCGAGGTCTTCCGCCGCGCCCTCCAGGGCCTGCCCGAGTTCCGGGGCGAGAGCCGGCTCTCCAGCTGGCTGTACCGCATCGCCTGGCGCGAGGGCCTGCGCCAGGCCCAGCGCGAGCAGGCCCGCGACGCCCGCGAGGCCCCCCTCGAGATCGCCGTCGAACGGCCGGATGGCGCCGAGGACCAGCTCCGCACCCTCGAACGCCGCGAGACGGCGGCCCGGGTGCGCGCGGCCCTGGCCCGGCTCCGGCCCCACGACCGCGAGATCCTGGCCCTGCGCTATCTCGAGGAGCTGCCCTTCGCCCAGGCGGCCGAACGGCTCGACATCTCGGAGACCGCGGCCAAGGTGCGCAGCCACCGCGCCCTGACCCGCCTGCGCCTCGTGCTGGAGGAGGACGACCATGAGTGAGCGCAAGAGCCTGTCCGAACTGCTCCGCGACGAGGCCGTGCACCACGCGGCCGACGCCCCGCCCGCGTCCGCCGGCGACGGCAAGTGGCGCGAGGCCCTGCTGCAGGAATTCGCCCATGGTCCCGCCCTGGGCCCGGCCACGCACCGCGCCCCGGAACGCCCGCCCCTGGCGCCCCACCACCTGGCCGTGCTGGCACCCACCGGCGTGGGCCTGTTCGTGCTGGGCTGGCTGGCGGGCAGCGGCCGCCTCGACTTCGGGCGGCTGGCCCAGATCCCGCCCTACGGCTGGGCGGCGGTGGCGGCGGCGGCGGGAATCGGATTCGTGCTGTGGCGCGGCGTCGGCTCGCGCCGGACGCGGTAGGGGGACCTCAGGGCAGCAGGGTGGCCTTGCGCACGGCGACGCGGTCGGCCCCGTCGAGTCGGTAGTCGAGACGGAAGAGATACAGTCCCGCCGCCTGGCGGCGTCCGGCGTCGTCGGTGCCGTCCCAGGCCAGGTCGAGCGGACCCTGCGGCCGCACACCGGCGGCGAGAGTCCGCACCAGGCGCCCGCGCGCATCGAACACGGCCACCTGCACCGGCCCGGCCTCGGGCAACTCGAAGCGGAGCTGCGTGCGCGGGTTGAAGGGGTTGGGCGCCGGCCGCCGGAACACCACCCCGGACCGCACCCCTCCGGGCACGTCGGTCACACCGGAGAGGATCGTGAAGTCGCCGCTGGCCACGGTGGTGCGGTTGCCGAAGGCGTCGGTGGCCGTCACCACGAGGTGCACGGTGCCGGACGTCGTGTCGGGCGCCGTCCAGCTCCAGGTGCCCGCCTGATCGCCCGGAACGTCGGGCCCCGCCTCCCAGAGCAGATCGCCGAACCACACCTCGGTGCGGTTGTCGCCCGCATCGGTGCCCGGATGGTCGTCGGCCAGGCTGTAGCCGAGGCTGATCTGCTGCCCCGTCTGGAGCACGGTGTGCGCGGCCGGATCCTCGACCGTGACCACGGGCGGCGCCGTGTCGACGACCGCGGGCCCGCTGTCGCCGAACCCGGTGCCCGCCCGCGCGCAGACGCCGGCACCCAAAGCGGCGACGAGCAGTGCGGCGATGACGAGGCGGCGCAGCATCACGGGAAATTCCTCGGGGATACGGAGCGACCGGTACACGCAGACCGCCCCCGGGGGCGGCCCTGTTTTGCACAATGATACCAGAGTTTGATGACCCTGGCAATCGGGGTGCAGCCCTTGCTAGGCTCGGCCGGACGAAAGGAGTCCGCCATGTCCGAGCCCCGCCTCATGGAACGCGTCCGCGACGCCATGCGCCTGAAGCACTACGCCCGCCGCACGGAGCAGGTCTACGTGCGCTGGATCCTGGACTACATCCGCTTCCACGGCACCCGCCACCCCGCGGCCCTCGGCCGCCCCGAGGTCACGGCCTTCCTGACCCACCTGGCCGTCAAACGCAAGGTCGCCCCCTCGACCCAGAACCAGGCCCTCGCCGCCCTGCTCTTCCTCTACCGGGACGTGCTGGGCGTGGAGATGCCCTGGCTGGACGACGTGGTGCGCGCCAAACCCCGCCGCAACCTGCCGGTGGTGCTCTCGCGCAGCGAAGTGCGCGACCTCCTGGACCAGCTCCAGGGCACCCCCCGCCTCATGGCCGCCCTCATGTACGGCGGCGGCCTGCGCCTGCTCGAATGCTGCCGCCTGCGCGTCAAGGACGTCGACTTCGACCGCCGCCAACTGGCCGTCCGCCGCGGCAAGGGCGCCAAGGACCGCGTGACCCTGTTCCCGGACGGCCTGCGCCCCGCCCTCGAGGCCCAACTGGCCAGCGTCCGTCGCCAGCACCAACGCGACAGCGCCAAGGGTGCCGGCTGGGTCCTGCTCGATCCGGGCCTCACCCGCAAGTACCCGAACGCCGGCCACGAACTCGGCTGGCAATGGCTCTTCCCGGCCACCCGCGTGCACACCGAGCCGGAAACCGGCCACGGCTGGCGACACCACCTGCACGAAACGGTGCTGCAACGGGCCGTGAAGGACGCCGCCCGCGCCGCCCGCATCTCCAAGCGCGTGACCACCCACGTGCTGCGCCACTCGTTCGCGACCCACCTGCTGGAGGACGGGTACGACATCCGGACCATCCAGCAGCTGCTCGGCCACAAGGACGTGCGGACGACGATGATCTACACCCACGTGCTGGAGCGGGGACCACTGGGGGTGAAGAGTCCGTTGGATCGGTTGTAGGGGAGGGGAGGCAGGGGCGAGCCGGCACACGGATAGGGTGGGAGGAAACACAATGGCTCCCACCCCAATTCTATTTAGACAACCCATTGCGCAAGCTAATCCAAATTGGGCCAGCACGGGTTGACTGGTGTCTTTCAGTAGCTTAAACTCATCCCAAGATTTCTGGAAGCATTTAGACAAGCGGAATCTCGGATTCACATAGAAAACGCGTAAACCCCAGTTTCCCAACTTATCCGAGAACCGCCGAATAGTAGTTAGATAGGCAGAAGAGTCAAAGGGCAGTCGATGGTCACCTTGCGAGCAACAGGAAAGGTCCTGAAGTACCTTCCGCCGGCGGTTGAGGTTTCTGCCGACTCTGATACGGCGCTGGGTGACTGGTGCGTTAACCGGGTGTTCGTCGGCCGTCAGCCGCTTCTGCTCCTAGTTAGTGAGCTATCTCTGCTTGCTGTTGTTGTACCGGCTCGCGACGCCCGAACTCTTCCACTTCGTCTGCGCGAACTTGTAGGGGCCCGGTTGGAGAGGCTGGGAGTTCGACGGAAGGTTCTCGCAAGTGAACTACTTGCAATGGGTGAGGTAGTCGTCGCAAAGACAAACAGTCGTTCAGTGTTGGGTACAATGAATGACTTCGCATTCCTTATGCCTTCCTATTGGGAGGCTGGGGCGAGCCAGTTGCAGGGTCTGGCAGCAGTTGAAGGGCGGCTAGCCGAAACTCCATGCCTGGTGTCTCGAAAGCTGTCCGAGTCCTTCTATCCAGTGGAGAAGGCCGAGCAGTTACTGACGGCCAAATGGTCGCCATAAGGCTCCTCGGGGTTTGCTTTGTTCATGGCGGTTGCAAGTGATTGGAGGCACAATGCGAGCTAAGTATAGGTGGATACTGCTGACCGTGCTGGTTGGCGTCGTTTGCTGGGGTATCGGTCGATACTCGAATCCTGGTTTCGAGTTGCGCGTAGAGGTTTCCGACACAGGCACTGTGCTTACGTCGCAACGCGGTTGCGGCTGGAAGTCGGCGTCGTACTCCGGTGGAGAGAGTTCATATACGTTCGAGGTCAGCAAGAGCGGGGTTCGGAGCGTAGGGCCTCAGGTAGCTAGTCGCTAGGCTATCTAACAAGCGCTTTCACCCGACAAGGCCACCGGTCACGCCGCTTGCTTTCGCAAGCGTCGCGCCCTGGCCGCTGCGCGGCCTGGCCTTGCAGGTGAAGCACAACGTTGTGCGGACAACTTAGAATTTTAAGAGAGTTATTGCCGAGAGTTCTTGGGGTGGCCCCCAGTGACGCATCGGCCCCTGGCCGAGCCGATTCGGCGGCCGATCTCGACGGTTTTTCGGAGCCTCAAGAACCCAGAATGGACCGAATGGCATTGCGGCAGTTTCCGCTGGAGTGGACCGCCGTGGCCCGCTCGTCGTGGCAGAATTGCCCTGGAAAGTGCAGATCGGCCACCGCGCTTCGATCCTGGAGTTGGGCTGCCCGGCTGGCCTTGGCAATCTCTCGGCGACGAGATGGCGCTGAGCGTTGGTGGTGACGGAAGCTCGCCTGTCGCGTCGGCCAGGCGGGTGTTCGGCCGCCGCCCGGAGCCCTGTCGATTGGAAACCCAATCGCAGTGCAATTGATCGGACCCGGAGGCCTTGGTAGAATCACAGAGCGAATGCTCTTGGGTTGTTGGGCACCCGCGCTTGGGGCCGCCTCACAACAAGTGCTTTCACCTGACTGCGCTTTTTGCGTCACGCGGCTTGCTTGCGCAATCCGCGCGCCGCAACCGGCTTCGCCGGCCGCTTGCAGGTGAAGCACAACGTTAGGTACACAAGGTTTATAGAGCATTATGGCTAAGAGCGGCGCCATGTCGCGCCGCATCGCGGAAACGTACTCGCACCCAGTCCATCTGGTTTGGCCACAGAAAGCTCCGTCGTGATCGCTTGTCATCGGGCCGGGCTCCGTCCAGCATCGTACTGAGCCGGGGCACCGAGTTCCAGAGCGAGGAGCGGCCTCGGGACCCGCTGGGTGGCAGGGGCCAGGCCTCGGTTGCCTCGAGCGGGCACAAGTGTCTGGTTTTGTTCTGGGGTCTGGCGGCTTGGCTCTTTCGAAGGGTGTCGGCACGCGCCTTCGGCACCGGCCTGACCCGGCCGGTCTGGAATCCGCCCTGGAAAGGTGTGGCGGGAGACCTGGCCGCCGGCGGTGCAGGCTTCTGGCGGGGAGAAGGTGCCTGGGTTCCTGCCTAGAGGGCCCCAAGGGATTGCTCGTCGGGTCGCGGGTCCCGCGGCCTGGCGTTGAACGCGGCATGCGCCTGGGAGGTAATCCCGGGAAGACCACCGGGCTCGGGGCCGTCGCTGAATTCGGTGCTCGGTTCGTTTGATCGGGCTCGCTGACTGCGGTAGACTTATTCGGTGAACAGTTGGGGCGTAGGAAGCATTTTTTGGAACCTAACAAGTGCTTTCACGCGACAGCCGCACCGGTCACGTCGCTTGCGTGCGCAAGCGCCGCGCCCTGCCGGCTTCGCCGGCTGCGGCTGCACGTGAAGCACAACGTTGTGCGGACAACTTAGAATTTTAAGAGAGTTATTGCCGAGAGTTCTTGGGGTGGCCCCCAGTG
>JAGRNP010000079.1 GCA_020440705.1 bacterium
ACGTTGCAGCCGCCGGTGCGATTGTAGCCCCATGCTGCAATGGACCCATCGCTCCTGAGCGCCAGGCTGTGGTACCAGGCGCCGGCGATGGCGACGATGCCGCTGTTGGGGACCGGCAGGGCGCACTGACCGTCGCGGTTGTCACCCCAGGCCCGGATCGAGCCGTCCGAGAGCAGTCCCAGCGTGTGGTAGCCGCCGGCCGCGATTGCCACGAAGTCCTGGTTGGGCTGGTAGATTTCGCACTGGTTGTAGATGTTCTCGCCCCAGGCCGCGACGGTGCCGTCGGACCGCAGACCGACGCCGTGCACGTCGCCGGCCTCGATCTGGATGAAGTCGTCGTTGGGCGGCGGGACGACGAGCTGCCCCTCGACGTTCCGGCCCCAGGAGACGATGGGGCCAAGGACCTGGGCGTGGACGAGATTCGGGCAGAATATGATGGCGCACAGGCACACAACGCCGGCGAGGCGCGACAGGTAGAGCATGACCCCTCCGATCACATGTCTTTAGAGACAGAAGATCCAACCAACCATGCCCCGTCATCGCAATTCACATACCCGATGAGCATAGGGAAGGCTGTTCGTTCGGTCAATCCGCCCCGCTAGTCCATGTGCCCCGCCAGTCCAGGCTTCGCCGCCTTCCGCTCGCCCCTTACTCTCGCCCCGGTTGCCCAATCCCTTCTAACCGCCTATCCTTACCCACGCATGACCACTGTATTCTAGGCAACCGCACGTCCCGACCCGGCTCGGGTTCGCGCTCCCCCGGGAGCGCCCTTCCGCGTGCCGTTGCTCATCCCCGTGACAGGAAATCGACGTGAGAAACGTGCCGCGAGCAGGGGGACGCTCCTTGTCTCCATGCCGGCCTCCATGTGCAACGGGAGAATACCCATCATGAACCACGACAAGATGATGAACGCCATCCACGAGATCTTCGACCCCGCGCTGCCGCGCCTGGCGCCCGGCGACGACGCTGTCACGCGCCGCGCCCTGGACCTGCTGTTCAATGGCGGCCTGGGGAGCCTGTCGCGCGACTTCCGCGTGCTGGACGTGGGTTGCGGCAACGGCTCCCAGACCCTGTGCCTGGCGCGGGAACTGGGCTGCCGGGTGACGGCGCTGGACAACCACCAGCCCTACCTGGACGAGCTGCAACGACGCGCCGGGGCGGCCGGATTGGGACACCTGATCCGGCCCGTCTGCGCCGACATGAACACCCTGGCCGACGGCGAGGGCGGGTACGACCTGGTCTGGGCCGAGGGCTCGGCCTTCGTCATGGGCATCCCCCAGGCTTTGCGCGCCTGGCGGACGCAGCTGGTCCCCGGTGGGGCCCTGGGCTTCACCGACCTGGTCTGGCTGCAGGACGAAGCGCCCGCCGCGTGCCGCGACTTCTTCGCGGGCATCTGCCCGGACATGCCCCACGCCGGCGCGGTGAAGCGGACCGTGGCCGACTGCGGGTACGAACTGGTGGGCAGCTTCACCCTGCCCGGACACGCCTGGTGGGAGAACTTCTACGTGCACCTGAAGGAGCGGCTGGTGGGGTTCCAGCCGGCCGAGGACTGTGCGGAGTCGCGCGCCATCCTGGCGATGGCCCACGGTGAGATCGAGAACTACCGCAAGTACTCGGACTGGTTCGGGTACGTGTTCTACGTGACGCGCCGGGTGGACTGAGCGGGTCACCACCTTCAACGGAAGCGCCGGGGCCTGTGGTGGTCCCGGTGCTTCATTCTGTCCCCCTGGGTTCAGGGATTCCGGGTGCGGCGACAGGTTTGGGGCGACACATATCGGAGTGGCACGCTCCTTTGGCATCGTGTAGATTGCGGCGCATGTCGCTTGCTCCCGGCACCCGCCTCGGCACCTACGAGATCGCCTCGCACCTGGGTGCGGGCGGCATGGGAGAGGTCTATCGGGCGAAGGACCTGCGTCTCGGCCGCGAGGTGGCGCTCAAGGTGCTGCCCGCCGGTGTGGCTGCGGATGCCGGTCGTCTCGCCCGCTTCGAGCGCGAGGCCCGGGCGGTGGCGGCGCTCAACCATCCCAACATCGTGGTGCTCTACGCGGTCGAGGACGAGGGCGACGTCCGCTTCCTCACCATGGAGCTGGTGGAGGGGCTGAGCCTCGACCGGCACGTGACGTCCGGCGGCCTGCCGCTGACGCGCGTGGTCGAGATCGGCATCGCGCTCTCCGACGCCCTGACCGCCGCGCACGAAAAGGGCGTGGTGCACCGCGACCTGAAGCCCGGGAACGTGATGCTGACCCGGGAAGGGCGCGTCAAGGTGCTGGACTTCGGCCTCGCCAAGCTCGCGGCGGCCGAACCCGACCTGGAGCTGACGCAGCCCGCCACCCTGTCGACGCCGGGACTCATGGTCGGCACGGTGCCCTACATGTCGCCGGAGCAGGTCCGCGGCGAGGAGGTCGACGCGCGCAGCGACCTGTTCGCGCTGGGGATCATCCTCTACGAGCTGGCGACCGGTCGGCGGCCTTTCGCCGGCGCGACGGCGGCAGACGTCAGTTCCTCCATTCTGCGCGACGCGCCCGATCCGCTGCCCTCCGTTCGCCCGGACCTGCCTGGAGATCTCGAGCGCATCGTGAGCCGTTGTCTCGAGAAGAACCCGCGGGAGCGCTTCCAGACCGCGCTCGATGTCGGCAACGAGTTGCGGCGCGTCGGCTCCGTCCCGGATTCCATGCTGCGGACGCAGCCCGAGGCGGCAGGCGCCCCCGAAGCCGCCTCCATCGCCGTGCTCCCCTTCGCCAATCTCAGTTCGGACCCCGAGAACGGCTATTTCGCCGACGGGCTGACGGAGGAGGTCATCCTCATGCTGTCGCATGTCGAGGAGCTCCGGGTCTCGTCGCGCACGAGCGTGATGCCCTATCGCGACCGCGCCGACTCACCGGCGCAGATCGCGCGCGACCTCGGCGTCACCCACCTGCTCGAGGGAAGCGTGCGCAAGTCCGGGCCGCGCATCCGCATCGCCGTTTCGCTGCTGGATGCGAAGACGGATCGCTCGCTCTGGGCCGAGAAGTTCGACGGCACCATGGACGACGTCTTCGACATGCAGGACCGGGTGGCGCAGGCCACCGTCCACGCGCTCGAGTTGACGCTCACGCCGCACGAGCAGGCGAAGCTGCTCGACCACCCCATCCGGAACGCCGAGGCCTACGACGCGTATCTCCGGGCGCGGGAGGAGCTTGGCGAATTCACGGTGTCGGGCCTCGCGAACGCGATGCAGCACCTGGAGCGGGCGTCCGACCTCGAACCGGACAACGTGTTCGTTCTGCGTGGCCTGGGACGGGCCTGCTGGGCGGCCATCAATCACGGGTTGTCCGACGACATCTCACGCCTGGACCAGGCGCTGGCCTATGCGGACGACATCGCCCGCCTCAGTCCGGAGAGCCCGTACGTGCACGAGATCCGCGGCCTGGTGGCGATCGCGCGCGGCGATGTCGAGACAGGGCTCCGCAACCTGTCCGTGGCCCACGAGGCCATGCCGGCGGACGAGGACATCGGCACCTGGTACGGGATCCTGCTGTTCTTCTCCTCGCGTCTCGACGCGGCCACCGTCGTGGCCCGTGATGTCCTGCGGACCCACGAGAGCGGCATCACGAGGTTGCTTCTGCACGTGACCGACATGTTCCGCGGTCGACCCGAGTCCGTGATCGCCGGCTTCGACGGCGGCCCGCAGAATTTCCCGCAGGCCCCCTGGGGCCTGTTCCAACTCGTCGCGGGGCTCGCCGCGGGGGATCACGCGCACGTGCAGCGGGCGGCCGCCTTCGCGCGCTCGCAGCAACCGGGTCCGCTGAACGCCATGGGCCAGTTCCTGGGTGAAGCGGCGAGGGGCGATCGGGCGGCGGCCCTGGTGCACCTGACGCCCGCGGTGGAGGGGACCCTCTGGAACGACTTCCAGTACACCGAGTGCGTCGCCGAGGGTTTCGCCGTGCTGGGCGATGTGCCGAACGTGGTCAGGTGGCTCGGGCGTTCGGTGGATCTCGGCATGAGCTACATCGGCCCGATCGTCGAGACCCATGCGGTCTGGCGGGAGTGGGTCGCGCACCCGGAGGTGGCGCCGCTGCTGGCGCGTTCCCGGGAGCACGTGGCGCGCTATGCGGCCATCCCCCTGGCGCCGCGCGTGGCGGCGCTGTTGTCGCGCGGGGAGTGATGTCGGGGGGGCAAGACGGTGAGCCGTCTTCGGGGCGAAAAGTGGAGCCCCTGCTCGATCGTCAATACTTCATCCGCGCCAACCCAAAGGCACCAGGCCGATGATCTCCCTCGCTACTTGACACAATTCTACCCCCCCGGGGAACCTCCCGCAGCCCAATGCCGCCTCTGAGCGTCGATCGCCCCGCACCGGGTCCAAGTTCAGGACCTATGGCGCCACGATCCCGGACCAATGGATCGATGATTCCCTACGCCGGCGGATCGTGGGCCGCCCTCACCCCCGCGACAACGCCGCCGTCAGGGCCTTCAGGTAGCGCGTCTCCGGCATGGCGGGGTGGACCGGGTGGTCCGGACCCTGGCCGCCGCGGAACAGGAAGCGGCAGCGGTGGCCGGCCTGCCGGGCGGCCTGGTGGCAGATCTCCTCGAGTTCGGGTTCCGGCAGGTGCGACGAGCAGGAACACGAGACGAGGACCGCCTCGTCGGCCGCCAGCCGCGCCGCCAGGTGGTTGACGCGGCGGTACGCCTCGCGGCCGGCGTCGAGGTCCTTGCGCCGCTTGATGAAGGCGGGCGGGTCGACCACGAGCACGTCGAACGTCTCGCCGTCCCGGTGGAACTGCTTGAGCACCTCGAAGGCATCGCCGCGCACGGTGCGCACCCGGTCGGCGACCCCGTTGAGGGCGGCGTTCCGCTCGACGATCTCCAGCGCCGGCGCCGACGCGTCGACGCACACGACCTCGCGCGCGCCGCAGGTCGCGGCCCGCACGCCCCAGCCCCCCAGGTAGCAGAAGAGGTCGAGCACCCGCGCGCCCGGCGCGAAGTGGGGCAGCACGCGGCGGTTCCAGCGTTGGTCGTAGAACCAGCCTGTCTTCTGGCCGGTGCGCAGGGGCACCAGGAATCGCGTGCCGTCCTCGCTGATCTCCACTTCGTCGGGCACCTCGCCGCGGCCGACGACCACCTCGCGCACGAGGCCTTCGCGCTCGCGCACCGACGCGTCGTTGCGCAGCAGGATTCCCCGCGGATGCAACAGCGTCTCGAGGGTGTCCAGCAGCGGGGCGGTGAGCGCCTCCATGCCGGCGGTGTTGACCTGGACGGCCAGGTGGTCGCCGAAGCGGTCGACGACGAGGCCCGGCAGCCCGTCGGCCTCGCCGTGGACCAGCCGGTAGCAGGGCTCCGGCGAGAGCTTCTCGCGCAGGGCGAGGGCGGTGGCCAGGCGGGCGGCCAGCCAGTCGCCGACGGCCTGCCCCGGGGCGATGTCCAGCAGCCGCACCGTGATCAGCGAGACCGGGTTGACGTAGCCGATGCCCAGGACGGCCTGGCGGTCGGCGGCGCGCACCTCGACCAGCGTGCCCGGTTCCAGGCCGCCCGGCGGCGTGCGTTCGGCGTCGATCTCGTTGCCGTAGATCCACGGGTGGCCGCTTCGGACGCGCCGGTCGGCGTTGCGCTTGAGGAAGAGGACCGGCAGGGACTGCACGGGATTCGGGCCTCCGGTTCGGCGCCGTCGGCGGGCGGCGCACGGTGATCGTTGCGGTGCGGGGCATGATACGGGATGGCCGGCCCGGCGTCAAAAAACTGGACATCCGCCGATTTTTTCCTATCATTCCGCCCGTATACCCGAATTGAGCGAAGTCCGCGGCTGTCGTTTCCGGCCCGGATGGCCGCCTCCCGCCCGGGATGGCGGCGTGTGATTCGCAGGAACGGCAACGAATCGCGGCCTCCAGCGCTTGTCCCCGCTCCGCCTTTGTTGAACCCCGAGATCATGACGAGGCCCTCGCCGAGCGCGCATCGCGCCCGACGCCTCTCTGACTCCGAGAATTCGTGCCCTCGGCCACGCAGGGGATTGACTCCGGCGCGCTGAAAAGGCACAATCGTCTTCCCCGACCGTCGGGGAACGCGGCTGCCGCCCACCGTGGGCAGTGGCCTTTTCTGGAGCGCGACAGGTCCGGCGGAAATGGCCGCCAACCCCCAGCGCTCGGTCAAGCCGGAAAGCCGGCAGTGGAGACAAGACTGTGAAGAAACTGTATGTGGGCAACCTGCCCTTCAGCGCGACCGAGGACGAAATCACTGAGCTCTTCGGGCAGCACGGCACCGTGCACTCGGTGGCGCTGATCAACGACCGCGAGACGGGCCGTCCGCGTGGCTTCGGCTTCGTGGAAGTGGATGACGACGCTCTGCAGGGCATGATCGACGCCCTGGACGGCCAGGAGATGGGCGGTCGCGCGCTGCGCGTCAACGAGGCCCAGGACCGTCAGCGCGGCGGTGGCGGCGGCGGCGGTGGCCGTGGCGGCTACGGCGGCGGCCGTGGCGGCGGCGGTGGTGGCCGCTGGTAGGTTGGCCTGCCGGCAGGTAGACTGCTGACGAGACGGACCCCGCTGCCCGAGTGGTGGCGGGGTCTTCTTTTGAGGATGGACCCGGAACGAAAGGCCGAACCTTGGCGAAGTCGCATTTCACGTTCGAAAAGCGCCGCAAGGAGCTGGAGAAGCAGAAGAAGAAGGAAGCGAAGCGCGCCGAGCGCGCCGAGCGGAAGGCCGCGGGCGAGGGCGGCGCCGGGGCGCCGATCGTGGAGGTCGACGAGTGGGGCAACGCGGTCGAGATCGAGGGGGACGACGAGCAGGGTGACGGGCGGGATGACGAGACGGACCATCCTCAGGATATCTAGACGAATCCCCGGAGGCCCGATCGGTGCCGGGGGCGACGACAGGGGCGCCCGCCCCGGCCGGAATGTCGGAGTCTTCGCCGTTCGTCAGCCTGCCACGGCGGGCCGGCGTGGGCGCTGCTTGGCGGAGATCGACTTGATAACCGTCCTGATCCGGGGGCATCGGGCGAACTCCGCGTCATGGGGCCGCAGGGCGATCTCGACGAGGTGCGTGACTTCGGGACGGTCCAGGTCTGCCGCTGATCCGAGCCGGATGCTCCGGGCCTGCCTCCCCGTGCCCTCGAGGAGCCCATACGGGTCGTCCAGGTTCGCGCCGTTCAGGAAGAACAGGGTGACCCAGCGGGGATATCCCGCCAACGAGACGATCGCATCCGATGCCCGCTCGCCGGGACCATACCCGATCGCCAGGGCATTGTAGTTGTCATAGACGAGTTCATATCCGCGCGGGACGAGCGCGCGCATCCTGCGCCGGGAGTCTCTGAGGGTCCGGGCGACTTCAGGCGAGTACTTCCCGATAAACCGGCGCACCTGGGCGGCCGCAGTTGTCTCCATGTTCCTGGCTCCGCGCTGCGTTCATAGGCGCCGGCCGGACCGGCCGACGTCTCGGGCCCACCCAAGATATCACACCGCAGTCGACCGCCGGAGTCCTTCATCCCCCTTTGACCCGGTCCCCCCGCATGCACTACCTTGGATCCCTGTTCAGATCCCGAACCACCCGCGCGGGCGGCCGACGCTTCCCGCGCCCCTCCCATGAGGGTGTCCGGCCCGCCGCGCATCGCGGATGGCCGGCCCCGGAAACGGACTACCATGAATCGCACGACTCGGGCCGCGCTGTTGGTCCTCCTGATCGCCCTGGCCGCCGTGGCGGCCTGCAACAAGGACGCCGACGAGGCCGCGACGCAGACCGCGGAGCAGGTCCAGGCCGCCGACCACGGCCAGGCCGCGACCCCGGCCGCGGCCCCCGCGCCGAGCGCCGAGCCCCAGGAACTGGCCGGGGCGCACATCCTCATCATGTACCAGGGCAGCCAGCGGGCGCCGGCCACGATCACGCGCACCAAGGAAGAGGCCTTCGCCCGGGCCCAGGAAGTGGCGAAACTGGCCCGCGACGGCGGCGACTTCGCGGCCCTGGCCCGCGAGTACAGCGACGGCCCGTCCGGCCCGACCGGCGGCGACCTCGGCGTGTGGACCCAGGGCCGCATGGTGCCCGAGTTCGACCAGGCGATCCTGGCCATGGACATCGGCGACGTGAGCGACCCCGTGGAGACGGGCTTCGGCTACCACATCATCATGCGCAAGAAGGTCGAGAAGGTCTCCGCGCGGCACATCCTGGTCATGCACGTCGACTCCATGCGCAAGCCGGCCGAGATCACGCGGACGAAGGAAGAGGCGCTCGTGCGCATCAACGAGGTGAAGCAGAAGATCGACGCCGGGAGCGACTTCGCGGCCATGGCCCGCGAGTACAGCGACGGCCCCACCGGTCCCAACGGCGGCGATCTCGGCTCCTTCGGGCGTGGCCGTATGCATCCGGCGTTCGAGGAAGCGGCGTTCGGGCTGGAGGTCGGCGGCGTCAGCGGCCCGGTGGAGACGCCGTTCGGGTACCACCTGATCCAGCGCTACAAGTAGTCGGTCCCGCAGGTCCGATCAGGGGGGTGCCCATGGAGTTCGACGACCGCGGCCCGCGCGCCGCCCGGGTCACGACCGGCTTCGTCGCCGGATGCGCGCTCTGTGCGCTGGCCCTGCTGGGCGGGTGCTCGGTCCCCGCCGTCTCGACCCGCTCGAACGTCGGCGCCGGCCTCGGCGCCGGCGCGGGCCGGATCTTCGTCGTGGTCGACCTGCGCGCGGTCGACGAGGAGACGGCGGAGGTCCGGTATCAGGAGGCCGAGTTCGGCTTGGGCAAGGCCGACTCGGTGTGCTTCGGGACTTTCTTCCAGCAGGAGCTGAGCGCGCGCTTCGCGAAGATCGGCGTCGCCTGCGGGTCCTACCGGAACACGCAGGAGGAACTCGACGAGGACGTGTGCCGTCGGCTCGCGGCCGATTTCCGGGCCGACGAGGTGGTGTGGGTGACGTCCGCCTACACCGGGTTCGTGCACCACAATGAACCCTGGGTGCTCGTGCCCTACGAGGAGATCTCCGAGGTGACGCTGGATTGCGCCATCCGCAACGGCGCCGGACCGAACGAGTTCACCTGGCGGGCGTCGATCCGGGTGGACAAGCACGGCGGCAACTGGCTGAGCATGGCCCAGGCCGCCGCCCGTTCGCTGGTCGCGACGCTGGTCGCCGACGGCGTCGTGGAGAGCAACGCGGAGGCGCCGGATCCCGGGGAGCCCGGCCCGGCAGGGGGGATCGCCGATGAGGACTTCTGATCCGCGTGTCGCGGCCCGTCGGGGCCGTCGGGCCGTCAGCATCGCGGCAGCCCTGGCCTGGGTGGCCCTCGTGCTCCTGGCCGGGTGCGCGAAGCCGCCGAAAATCACGGTCGAGTCCCGCTACGACGACGGCCTCGAACTCACCCTCCGGCGGGTCTTCGTCGTGCTCGATACGCGGGAGCTCGACCGGGAGACCACCCCCGCCCCCCGCACCTCGGACGCCGTGGCGACGGGGGTGGCGCAGGACTTCACCTGTTTCGCCGACGTGTTCGTTCCCGCCATGGCCGCCGCCTTCGATTCGGTCGGCGTCGACACCGGATTCTATCGCCTGACCGGCATCGAGTTGAGCGAGGCCGCGTTCCGGGAACCGGCGGAACGGCTCGGGGCCGACGCCATCCTCTGGGTGAAGGAACGGTACATGGAGACCCTGACCGATGTCGGGTACTTCGGCCTGTTCTCCTCCAGCGAGATCACGGACGTGGACCTCGGCGCGTACATCGAAGGCCCTGCGGGCCGCGAGAATCCACCGAGGCAGGCGGTGGTCATCGTCGACGAGGGCTCCGGGGGCTGGAAGGTGATGGCCTCCCGGGCGGCGTCCGAGCTCGTGGCGATGCTGGTGGACGACGGGCTGATCAAGTAGGGCGCGAGCCGGCGCCGCGGAGAGTGGCCGCTTCGACCAGAAGGTCCGGGCGGCCCTTTTGTTCGCGCGGGGACGAGGCGCGACCCGGCCGGGCCATCGATCGGGCCGGGCTCGCGGTGACCATGGTCCGATGATTTGACTTCGTCTATTCGCTGTGCTAGTGCTCGGGAGAACGAGGGCTCCGGTACCGCGACGTCACCGTGCTGCGTCCATGGGGCGGGAGCCCGCTCGAGAGCCGACACGGGAAGTTTCATGGACCACGTGCCGACTTACGAAGAGCTCGCCGCGCGGATCCGCATGCTGGAACGGGAGCGCGACGAGCTCCGGTCCGTTCAGAAGGCGCTCAGGGACAGCGAGCGGATCCTCAGCACCACCCAGCGGCTGGCCCGGGTCGGGGGATGGGAATGGCAGGTCGGTTCGGGAACCTTGACCTGGACCGAGGAGACGAGCCGGATCCACGGGTTCTCCCCGGCCGAATTCGCCGACTCCGCCACCCTCCTCGAAGCCTCTCTCGCCTGCCTCGATCCGGAGGACCGCACCCGCGTCGAAGCCGCGTTCCAGCGCTGCATCGAGCACGCCGAGCCCTACGACCTCGAAGCCGCCATGACCATGCGCGACGGCCGCCGGATCCATGTCCGGTCGACCGCCGAACCGGTGCTGGCCGAGGGGCGGGTCGTCAAGGTCGTCGGCAACATCATGGACGTCACCGAGTTCGAGACGGCCAACCGCAGGGTCACCGAGTCGGACGACCTGCTGTCCAATCTCGCGCGCCTGGTGCCGGGCGTGATCTACCAGTACCGGCTCTTCCCCGACGGGAGTTCGGCCTTCCCCTACTCGAGTCCCGGCATGGCGGACATCTACGAGGTCACGCCCGAGGAGGTCCGCGAGGACGCGAGCCCGGTCTTCGGCAGGCTGCATCCCGAGGACGTCAACCGGGTCGCCGAGGACATCTTCGATTCGGCGCGGACCCTCGAAACGTTCCACTGCGAGTTCCGCGTGGTCCTGCCCCGGCAGGGGCTGCGGTGGCGCCTGTGCCTGGCCCACCCCGAGCGCTTGCCCGACGGCGGGACGCTGTGGCACGGCATCATCACCGACATCACCGACTCGAAGCTGGCCGAGCTCGAGAAGGAGAACCTGCGGAATCAGCTGGCGCAGTCCCAGAAGATGGAGTCGGTGGGGCGGCTGGCCGGCGGCGTGGCGCACGACTACAACAACATGCTCAGCGTGATCCAGGGCTACACCGAGCTCGTCCTCGAGAAGATCCCGGAGGACAACGAGATCCGGAAGGACCTGGAGATCGTCCTCGGCGCGGCCCAGCGTTCGGCGGATCTCACGCGGCAGCTGTTGGCCTTCTCGCGCCGGCAGACCATCGCGCCCAGGATCCTGGACCTGAACGAGACGGTCGAAAGCATGCTCAAGATGTTGCGCCGCCTGATCGGCGAGGACATCGAGCTGGCTTGGCGCCCGGATCCGGGGGTCTGGCCGGTGCGGATCGATCCGGTCCAGCTCGACCAGTTGCTGGTCAACTTCTGCGTCAACGCCCGCGACGCCATCGGGGGCGTGGGCAGGATCACCATCGAGACCTCGACCCGGACCTTCGATCAGCAGTACTGCGACCACCACGCCGGCTTCGTCCCGGGCGACTTCGTGTGCATGACGATCAGCGACGACGGCTCCGGCATGGACGAGACGACCCGGGACATGATCTTCGAGCCCTTCTTCACGACCAAGGAGCTGGGCAAGGGCACCGGCATGGGCCTGGCCACCGTCCTGGGCATCGTCAAGCAGAACGAGGGCTTCATCAACGTGTACAGCGAGCTCGGCGTCGGGACGACCTTCACCATCTACCTGCCGCGGCAACGCGGGCGACAGGTGGCGCGGGCCGGCTTGCCCGAGGCGGCTCCGCGGGCCCAGCCGGGCGAGATGCTGCTGCTCGTCGAGGACGAGCAGTACATCCTGAACATGGCGGCGGAGATGCTCGGGAACCTGGGGTACGTGGTCCTGAAGGCCGGCACTCCGGAACTGGCCCTCGAGTTGGCGAATGGCCACCGCGACGATCTGGACCTGCTCGTGACCGACGTGGTCATGCCCGGCATGAACGGGCATGAACTGGCGGGACGGGCGAAAGAGGTCGTGCCCGGATTGCGGGTCCTCTTCATGTCCGGCTATACGGCCGATGTGATCGCGGATCGCGGCATCCTCTACGAGGGGGTCCACTTCGTCCACAAGCCGTTCTCGCAGAAGGAGCTGGCCGTCCAGGTACGCAAGGCGCTGGACGAACGGGACTGACGACGGGACGGTTCGCCGCCGCCTCGCCTGCGCTCGAGGGACGACAGC
The DNA here is from genome assembly GCA_020440705.1 of bacterium. Lineage (NCBI taxonomy): Bacteria > bacterium. The sequence goes on from JAGRNP010000079.1 coordinate 12,137, forward strand.
CCACACGAAAGCCTTGATCTTCCAACGCGAAATCCACTATGATCGGTAACCGAACAAAGTCTGTTCGGGTAGTTTCTGCGCGCACCGCTCCTGTCGTTTCCGCACCCTGACGCAAAGGCCCCGCCATGCCCTCCAGGTCGTCGGCCCGCTCTCCGCTCCCCGTCGTCGTCACCCTCATCCTGGGCCTGGCCGGCACCGCCTTCGCCGCCACGGTCGACGTGGGCCTGGGCAGCTACAGCACCACCCTGCCGCCCGGCGAGGTGGGGCCCCGCAACTGGGCCGGCGCGAACGTCGCGCCGAAGGTCGCGCCCGGCTTCTCCCTGCCCGCCCAGACGAACGATTTCTGGAGCAGCCTGATCTACCCGTTCTACGGCGACCCGCACACCAACGTGCTCTACGCCCACCCGCTGATGGTCAAGGCGGTGGCGGGGGGCCTGCGCATCGGCCACACGCCGTCGCATGTCTACGCGGCCAACGACTACCTCTTCCCGTGGTCGCAGCAGCTGACGGTGGGCGTCGACGGGCTCGCCTCGCCGCAGACGACGACCCGCGACTACGGCGACTGGACCGCGACGGCGCGCTGGGACGACGGGTCGGCCACCATGGAGGCGACCTTCGGCCACGGCCTGCCCTACGTCTTCTTCCGCGTCAACGGCGGCGATGCCGTGGTGACGCCCGAAGGGGCCTTCACGACCTGGTACGACCAGGACGGCGTGCTCGGGCTCACGATCCAGGGCCGGCACTACGGCATCTTCCCGCCGACCGGCTCGACGTGGACCGGAGCGGGCCCGCTGCACTCGACGCTGAATGGCGGCGACTACCTCGCCATCGCCCTGCTGCCGGACACCCAGCCCGCGACCATGGCGCTCTTCCGCGCCCACGCCTACGCCTTCGTCACCGGCAGCACCGTCGACTGGACCTACGACGAGGCCGCCGCGACGGTGACCACCACCTACGCCTACCAGACCGAGCTGATGGAGAGCAACGGCACCAGCGTCGACGAGACGATGACCGCCCTGTACCGCCACCAGTGGCTGCACACATCGGCGCCGCTGACGGCGTATTCCTACCCGTCGGTCAACGGCGAGATGAAGCTCTACGCGGGCAGCACCTTCACCACCGAGCTGCCCTTCCACGGCGTGCTGCCGGCGCTGCCCGATCGCGGCGACTACAACCGCGCCGAACTGCTCGCGCAGGTGCAGGCCGTGGCGGCCGAGACCCTCCCTATCGGGCCCACCTACGACAACGGCAAGGCCATGGCCCGATTCGCCCATCTCGTGCCCATCGCCGACCAGCTCGGCGCCACGGCCGAGCGCGACCACTTCCTGGCCGAGCTCAAGACCCGGCTCGAGGACTGGTTCACCGTCGGCGGGGCGCAGGAGTACTCCTACATCGACACGTGGGACGTGCTGACCGGGTACCCGTCCGGCTTCGGGGCCGACGACCAGGTCAACGACCACCACTTCCACGCGGCCTACGCCATCATGAGCGCGGCCACCATCGCGCGCTACGACAGCACCTGGGCGGCGCCCGACCACTGGGGCGGCATGGTCAACCTGCTGATCAAGGACGCCAACAACTGGGACCGCGCCGACACGCAGTTCCCCTTCCTGCGCTCCCACGACGCCTACGCCGGCCACTCGTGGGCCGCGGGGCACGGCGACTTCGGCGACGGCAACAACCAGGAGTCGAGTTCGGAGTCCATGAACTTCGCCACCGCCGCCATCCTCTGGGGCGAGGCCACGGGTCAGACCGACATCCGCGACCTGGGCGTGTACCTGCACGCCACCGAGACGTCGGCGGTCCAGCAGTACTGGTTCGACGTGGACGACGCCGTGTTCCCGGCCGACTACCCGCACGTGGCCATCGGCATGGTGTGGGGCGGCAAGGGCGTGCACTCGACCTGGTTCGGGGCCGATCCGGAGTTCATCCACGGCATCAACATCCTGCCCGTGCAGGCCGGATCGCTGTACCTGGGCCACCATCCGGACCACGTCCTGGCCAACTACGCCGAGATCGTGGCCGAGCGCAGCGGGCAGCCGATCATCTGGCAGGACGTGCTGTGGGAGTACCTGGCCCTGGCCGACCCGAACCTCGCCCTGTCGCACTACTTCGCCGACAGCGGCTACGAGCCCTTCGACGGCGAGTCGCGGGCCCACACCCTGCACTGGCTGTTCAACCTGAAGAAGATGGGGCGGGTCGAGACCGGGATCCGCGCCGACATCGCGACCCACGCCGTGTTCCGCGATCCGGCCGGCGACCTGACCTACGTGGCCTGGAACGCCGGCGCGGCCGCGCGCATGGTCACCTTCACGGACGGGTTCTCATTCACCGTGGAGCCGGGCGAGCTGGCGTCGTTCAGCACGTCGCCGCAGGATCCGGACACGCCGGTCGTGCTGCTGACGGCCGACCGGACGTCGGGCAAGTCGCCGCTGACGGTGGCCTTCCAGGGCAGCCTGAGCTTCGATCCGAACGGGCTGCCGCTGGACTTCGCCTGGACCTTCGGCGACCTGGGCACGAGCACGCAGGCCGACACGACCGTCGTCTTCACCGCGGTCGGCGAGCACTGGGTGCACCTGGCGGTGACGAACCCCCTCGCGCTCACGGCGCGGGACAGCGTGCTGGTGACGGTGCTGCCCAACGGCGGCCCCTACGCGGGGACGCCGGCGGCCGTGCCCGGGCGCATCGAGGCCGAACACTACGACCTCGGCGGCGAGGGCATCGCCTACCACGACGTGGAGGGGGCCAACATCGGCACCGCCTTCCGGCCGGACGAGGGTGTCGATCTCGAGGGCGCCGCGGGCGGCGGCTACGACGTGTTCTGGATCGTGGCCGGCGAGTGGATCGAGTACACGTTCGCGGTGGCCGAGGCGGGGTACTACGACTTCGTCCCCTTCGTGTCCACCGTGCCGGGCTTCGGCAACTTCACCCTCTCCATCGACAACGTCGACGTGAGCGGCCGGCGCGACGTCCTCTCCACCGGCGGCTGGCAGTTCTGGACGCCGATCCGGATCGAGGGCGTGCCGCTGAGCGCCGGCGTCCACATCATGCGCTTCGACTTCGACTCCGACACCGACAAGACCGGCTGGCTGTTCAGCCTGAACGCCATCGACGTGGAATTCGTGGCGCCGAGCGGCGTCGCGGACGGCGCGGTGCCGGGCGCCATCGGGCCGGTGCGGAACTTCCCGAACCCGTTCAACCCCAGCACGACGATCGCCTTCGAGATCGGCGCGGCCGGCCCCGTGCGGGTCACGGTGTTCGACGCGCGAGGACGGGCGGTGCGCGTCCTGGCCGACGGGCGCCTGCCGGTGGGACGGCACGAGATCGCGTGGGACGGCCGCGACGGCGAGGGGCGCACCCTCGGCAGCGGCGTGTACTTCTACCGCCTGGAGGCGGGCGGCGCCGCGCGGATCGGGAAGATGGTGCTGGTGAAGTAGAGGCGGGTGCTAGACCTGTTCGTACTCGACCGGCATTCCCGGGAAGATGGCGCCCCGGATCGTCTCCGGCGAGACATCGGCCACGCCCTCGAGGCGCGTGATCTGCTGCCGGGCGTCCTCCATGACGAGGTCGTAGTAGCCGAGGATCTCCGGGTCGAAGTCGCCGGACTGCTCCGCCTCGGTCCGGAAGAGCATCATCTGGTTGAGGAAGTTGTTCAGGATGTGGTGCATGGCGGTGAGCGTCGCGTCGTAGACCCGCTGCTTCTCCTGCTCGTGATGACGGATCGCCGCACCGGAGCGCGCGATCATCACGTAGAGGAACGCCGCGGTGACGAGGATGAAGAGCCAGCCCTTGCAGGTCTGCAGGAACGACAGCAGCTCGGGCTGCCGCGCGAGCACCGCCAGCGCCTTGTCCGACCAGAAGATCCACGCCGTCCCGAAGACGACGTACGTCAACGTGATCCTCAGTTGTGGCGAAACGCGAGGCATCCGGAACTCTCCTGCGCGGGCGAGCGGTCGTTCGGCCATCTGGATACGTAGAATCTTCAATGACTTTCGGCCGCGGGAGGGGGGCCTTGACCGATTCCCGGCAGGCGGCGGCGCCCGGCCGGATCGCGGGCCAGGGGCCGGATCCGGGGCCTACCGCGCCGCTTCGCGCCGCCAGTCGGTCACCAGGTGCAGGGGCGAGGTCTCGCTGCGCGCGGCGGGATCCCCCCGCGACTGCAGGATGCGCCGGCCGTCCGGGTGCAGGTCGTAGTACTTGCCCGAGGGGTCGGGCGAGTAGGGCGTGCTGATGGTGCGGTGGGAGCCGGTCCGGAACGTGCTTCCGCTGCCGTCCACTTCGTAGACGAGGATGTCGCCCTTGGTGCCGCTGAGGAACAGCCGCCTGCCGTCCGGGGCCCACACCGGGTAGACGGCCCCATCGGTCGAGACCTGCCAGCGCCGCTCGCCCCCCTCGGCCGGCATGACGTACGTCTGCCAATCGGTCCCGATGAAGAGTCCGAAGGCCACCCAGCGCCCGTCCGGCGAGTAGACGCCGGTTCCCACGGACTGGCCCGGGCCGCTGACCAGGACCGTCATTTCGCCGCGGGGGTCGTCCAGCGGCAGCTGCCGGATCTCGTCGTCCCCGTTCTCCGGGGTCCAGGTCAGGAGCAGCCGGCGCCCGTCGGGGCTCACGCTGGTGGGGAGGATGCGGCGCGGACTCTCCAGGACGACGGTTCCCACGCCGGTGCCCTCGACGGGCTTCCGCACGATCCGGAAGCCGGATGCGTCGCGCTCCGTGTAGAACACGGCTTCCCCGTCGGGCGACCACACGGCGTGGGTCTCGCTGCCCGGCGCGAAGGTGAAGCGGGTCTTCAGCTCCGTCGCGAGGTCGACGAGCCACAGGTCGGTGCCGATGCCGTCCGCGTCCCGGACCTCGCACACGGCCAGGCTCCCGTCCGGCGAGATGCGGGGATGGTAGTACTGCCCGGGCGCGCCCAGGATCGCCCGTTCGCCCGTCTCGACGTCCTCCCACAACAGCACGTTGCCCGAGCCGTCGCGGGCGCCCGTCTGGTAGACGATCATGCCGGCGTCCGAGACGCTGAACACGGCGGCCCGGGCGCCCGGCACGGTCAGGATGTTGTCCACGACCGGGATGCCGGCCTCGCTGACGCCCTCCTGGTCGAGCGTGAAGGGGGTCGCCACCAGCACGTTGTCCCGCACGGTGAACAGGTGCCCGTCGTGGTACTCCGCGTTGGACTCGGACTCGCAGACGACGCGGGGGGCCGTCGTCGAGTCGAGGGAGGCCAGGAAGATCCGGCACAGGCCGCTGTTGGCGCTGATGCGGCCCACGAAGAGGAAGTGCCGGCCGTCGGGCAGGAAGCGCGGGTGCCGGAACGAGTCGTACTCCAAGCCGAGAGGGATGATCTCCCGCGCCGTGCCGCCGGTGGCCCGCACGTGGTGGATGCCGCCGTTCGCCACGGGCGCGAAGAGGATGTCGCCGTCGGCGTTCCAGGAACCGCCCTTGCCGTTGCCGCCCTGGCACAGGGTGATGGGCGGACCGCCGGTGGCGGGGACCTTCCGGAGTTTGCCGTCGTCCTCGTCGAAGAAGGCGACGCTGCGGCTGTCCGGCGACCAGAACGGGTACGCGGCCGACTCGGTGCCGGCGAAGGGCACGGCCTCGCCCTGGTCGAGGCGCCGGATGTAGAGGCGCCGCGTGCCGTCCTCCTCGAGGGCGGAGAACGCGACCATGGTGCCGTCGGGCGAGAGGACGGCCGGGCCGGGCGCTTCGCTGCGCAGGTCGTAGATGGTGCCCGCCGGCGCCGGGATCATGGTGTGCAGCAGGGGCAGGGGCCCCTCGTGGACCAGGAACCTCGTGGCCAGCCAGCCGCCCAGGAGCAGGCCGATGATCGCGGCAACCGTCGCGCCGACCGCGACGGCGCGGCGGGATCCGGTCGACCGATCGCCCGCGTCCGGCGGGGCGAGGAAGGACAGTTGCGTCCGGCTGTCGGCGGTTCCCTGCAGCAGCACGCGGGCCTCGCCGATGTCGCGGAGGCGCTGTTTGGGGTTGCGCTCGAGGCAGCGGGAAACGAGGTGGCAGAGATCGGGGGCTTCCTCGCGCGGCAGCAGTTCCCACTCGGGCTGCTTGCGCAGCACGGCGGCCAGGGTGTCGCTGACGGTCTCGCCCTGGAAGAGCTGCCGGCCCGTCAGCATCTCGAAGAGGATCACGCCGAAGGCCCAGATGTCGGCGCGCCGGTCGACGTGGCTGCCGCGGGCCTGCTCGGGCGCCATGTAGGCCGCCGTGCCGAGGATGGCGCCCACCTGGGTCATGCCGGCGGTCAGGGTGGGGTTGCTGGACGACTCGGGGTCGTCGGGCGATTCGCCGAACCAGGCCTGGGCGAGACCGAAGTCCAGGATCTTCACCTCGCCGTCGGGCGTGAGCATGACGTTGGCGGGCTTCAGGTCGCGGTGGACGATGCCGTTCTCGTGGGCGGCCTCCATGCCCGCGGCGATCTGGCCGGCGACGTCGCGGGCCTCGTCCACCGGCAGGCGTCCTGTGGCGAGGCGCCGGGAGAGGTCCTGGCCGGCGACCAGCTCCATGACGAGGAAGTGGACGCCGCCGGTCTCCTCGAAGCCGTACACGCTGGCCACGTTGGGGTGCTGCAGGCTGGCCAGGGCGCGGGCCTCGCGCTTGAAGCGGCCCTCGCGCTCCAGGTCGCCGACCATGTCCGCCGGCAGGATCTTCAGGGCCACGTCGCGGCCCAGCTTGGTGTCCCGGGCCCGGTAGACCTCGCCCATGCCGCCTTTGCCGATGGACTCGAGGACTTCGAAGCCGAGGAGGGACTTGCCGATCATGGGGGACTTTCGGGATCGGGGGAGAATCGTGGGTTCATGGCCATTAAACCAGTCCGGCGGGGATTTTTCGAGGGGCATTCGCGGGGCGCGGGAACGTCCCGCGCCCCGCCGTGGTGTGGCCTAGTTGTAGACGTTGCCCACGACCCCGTCGGGCCCGTCCTGGCCGGACGTGGCCGCACCCGCACCCGCGCCGCCGGTGCCGCCGGTGCCGGGCGTCCCGGCCTGGTAGGTGGCGCCGCTCAGGTTCAGGGTCACGCCCGGCGCGTAGAATCCGAAGCAGGGTCCGCCCGGCCCGCCGGCGCCGCCG
>JAGRNP010000080.1 GCA_020440705.1 bacterium
GGCGGTGTGGTTCCGGCTCTGGTCGGCAGGGAGGCGAGAGGCGACTTTCTGCCTTTCGGAGCCTCTCGGCTCCCTGCCGACCAGAGCCGGAACCGGAGTGCCCCATGAGGTTGTTTGTCGCCGTCACTCCCGATGAACGGTTCCGGGAGGCGCTGTCGGCGGCCGTGGACCCCTGGCGCGAGCGGTTGGCCTTGCGCTGGACGCCGCCCGGCCAATGGCACGTGACCCTGCAGTTCCTCGGCGAATGGCCGGAATCGCGCCTGGAGAACCTGCAGCGGGCGCTGGCGGCCGTAGCGGGGGACGGCCCCTTCGCGGTCCGGCCGGCGGGTCCGGGGGTGTTCCCGACGTCGGGACGTCCGCGGGTCCTGTTCGTGCATCTGGACGGAGGCGAAAACCTGCCGGGGCTGGCCGCCGCCGTGCGGGCCGCGGTCGGCCGCGTCTGGCCCGACGGACCGCAGGACGACCGCCCGTTCCGGGCGCATCTGACGTTGGCCCGGGTCCGGGACCCGCAGGCTGCCGATGGCCGGGACCTCTTGTCGCGGATCGACTTGAGTGGGCTTCCGCCGTTCGTGGTGGAGGGCTTCTCGCTCGTCGCGAGCGCGCTCGGACCGGGGGGCGCCCGGCATCGGGAACTCGGATTCCGGCGCCTGCGAAAAAAAGGCGAATAAAAGGGTTGCTCCGGTCCGGGAGGCCGTGCTATCTTGCCGCCACGTCGGGGACGCCCGGCACCGGTTTTCGCCATTCAGAACGGCTTGTCCGGGCCTGCGGGTCCGGCTCAACGGCCCAGGGATGGGCCGCTCCATGCAGAACAGGAGATCCACACCATGGCAAAATCCCCAGCTGCCAAGACGGCGCCCGTCAAGACCGGCGCCAAGGACGACCGGACGAAGGCCCTCGAACTGACCCGGGCCCAGATCGAGAAGCAGTTCGGCAAGGGCTCGCTGATGCTCCTCGGCGAGAACAAGATCTACGACAACTTCGACGCCGTCAGCACGGGCAGCCTCGCCCTCGACATCGCGCTGGGCATCGGCGGCCTGCCCAAGGGGCGGGTCGTCGAGATCTACGGCCCCGAGGGCAGCGGCAAGACCACCGTCTGCCTCTCGGCCATCGCCAACAGCCAGAAGGACGGGGGCACGGCCGCCTTCATCGATGCCGAGCACGCCCTCGACCCCATCTACGCCCGCAAGCTGGGCGTCGACATCGACAACCTTCTGGTCAGCCAGCCGGACAACGGCGAGCAGGCCCTGGAGATCGCCGAGATGCTGGTGCGCTCGGGCGCGGTCGACATCCTGGTCATCGACTCGGTGGCGGCGCTGGTGCCGCGGGCCGAGATCGAGGGTGAGATGGGCGATCACCACGTGGGCGTGCAGGCCCGCCTCATGAGCCAGGCCCTGCGCAAGCTCACCGGCACCATCAACAAGACCAAGACCCTGGTGATCTTCACCAACCAGATCCGCATGAAGATCGGCGTCATGTTCGGGAACCCGGAGACGACGACCGGCGGCAACGCCCTGAAGTTCTACAGTTCGGTGCGGCTCGACATCCGGCGCATCGGCGCGATCACCCAGGGCGAGGACGTGGTGGGCAACCAGGTGCGCGTGAAGGTCGTGAAGAACAAGGTGGCGCCGCCGTTCAAGAAGGCCGAGTTCGACATCCTCTACGGCGAGGGCATCAGCAAGGAAGGCGACCTGATCGACCTGGGCGTGGCGGCCAACGTCATCCAGAAGTCGGGGGCCTGGTACAGCTTCGGCGAGGAGCGGCTGGGGCAGGGGCGGGAGAACGTGCGCGTCTTCCTCAAGGAGAACGTCGACCTCTACCGGACCATCAAGGAACTCGTCTTCAAGCACTACGAGATCGGGCAGTACGCCGACAACGGCGGCGAGGCGTCCGAGGCGGACATCGACGGCGACCAGCAGGCGCCCGCGCCCACGGCGGCGGGCAAGGCGGCTGCGGCCAGCGCCGGCGGCAGTGCGGGCCCGACCGGCAGCTGACCGGCGCGTCATGCCTGATCGTCGCCGCGAATTCGGAGGGCGCCGTGCGCGGCACCCCGAACCGGATCCACAGCCGGGTCTCCCCGCGGGGGAGGCCCGGCTGCTGGCCGTCCGGGACCACGCCGGGGCCGTGCACGTGAGCCTCGACACGGGTCACGACTTCGAGATCGCGCCGGGTTCGGTTCCGGCCGGGCTGCCGGCCGTGGGTGAGGTCGTGCCGGAGCCGGTGCTGCGGGCCCTGGCCCTGGCCGCCGAGCGCAAGCAGGTGGCCCGTGCGGTCTTCGCCCAACTCGACCGGCGCCTGCAGCCCGTGGCCCGGCTGCGCGACCGGCTGCAGGAGCAGGGCTACGGCGACGAGGCGATCGCCGACGTGCTGGGACAACTCGCCGCCAAGGGTATCCACTCCGACCGGCGCTACGCCGAGGCGTTCTGCCGCGATCGGCTCCTGGGCCGGGCGGTCGGACGCCGCTATCTTGTGCAGAAGCTGCGCGAGAAACGGGTCGACCCCGGCCTGGCCGGCGAGGTGGCGGCCGAGATCCTCGACGACGACACCGAGGCGGAGTTGGCGCTCGCGGCGGCGGCGGCCCGCTGGGCGCGGCTGCGGGGGGCCAACGATCAGCGGGCCCTGGCCAAGGTGGTGCGTTTCCTGATCGGGCGGGGCTTCGGGCCCGGCGTGGCCCAGACCGCCGCGCGCCGCACCCGGCCCGCGGCGGCCGCCGACTCCTGAAGCGACGTCGAGACCGCGGCGGGGCCCCTGGCCCCGTCGCCGACCGGAAGGTTTGCCCCGAGATGAAGATCCTGCTGACCGGAAGCGAAGGCATGCTGGGGCGGGCCGTCCGCGCCCGTCTGGCGGGGGCCCACGACATCGTCGGGGTCGACCTCGGCGACGGTGACCTGGCCGATCCGGCCGTGGCCGACGGCCATCTGGCGGCCCATGCTCCCGCGTGGGTGCTGCACTGCGCGGCCTGGACCGACGTCGATGGGGCCGAAACCGCGCGCGACGCGGCCATGGCCGCCAACGGGGACGCCACGGGGAACCTGGCCGCCGCGTGCGCGGCGCGCGGCGCCGGCCTGACCCTGATCAGCACCGACTACGTGTTCGACGGGCAGGCGACGGTGGGCTATCGGGAAGACGAACCCCGGGCGCCGCTGAACCACTACGGGGCGACGAAGGCGGCCGCCGAGGCCCATGTGGAGCGTCTGGCCACGCCGTGGCAGATCGTCAGAACAAGCTGGTTGTTCGGCGACGGAAAAGTTAACTTCGTCAAGACCATGCGCCGGCTGCTGGCCGCGCGCGAGACCCTGGACGTGGTCGACGACCAGCGGGGTTGCCCGACCTACGCCGACGATCTGGCCGACGTGCTCGGCTACCTGGTCGCCGGCGGGCACCGCGGCGTCTTCCACGCGACCAACCGGGGCGAGACGACCTGGCACGCCCTGGCCCGCGAGGTGGCCCGGTGCCTGGGCGCCGATCCGGAGCGGATCCGGCCCTGCGGCAGCCGGGCCTTTCCCACGGCGGCCCGACGGCCGGCGGTTTCGGTGCTGTTGAGCCGCCGGCTCGAAGATGCGGGGTGCCCCGCGCGGCCGACCTGGCAGGACGCCGTGGCCCGCTACGTGGCGCGGCTCGAGAGCGGCGACGTGGCCCATCCCTGAACCCGACGCCGGCGAGGGCGAAGCGAGGAACGACGAACATGAGCGCATCCGCTGGCAAGCCGACACCGGGCCTGGACGAGGCCCGGCTGCTGTTCCGGGAGACCGTCGACGACCTCGTCGCGACCCTCGGCCGCCTCGACGATTCGCACCTGCTGGCCCTGCACGGGATGGCCGACGCCATCACCGCGTCGTGGGCGGCGGGGGGGAAGTTCCTCGTCTGCGGCAACGGCGGCAGCGCGTCCGACGCCCAGCACATCGTGGCCGAGCTGGTGGGGCGTTTCCTGGCCGAGCGGCCCGGTTACCCGGCCATCGCGCTGACCGCCAACACCTCGACCCTCACCGCCGTGGGCAACGACTACGGCTACGACGCCGTCTTCGCCCGCCAGGTGCAGGCCCTCGGCGGGCCGCACGACGTGCTGCTTGTGATGAGCACCTCGGGCAACTCGGCCAACTGCGTCGCGGCGGTCGACGCGGCCCGGCGCCGGGGCATGCAGGTGTTCGGCTTCCTGGGCGGCGACGGCGGGCGGCTGCTGCCCCTGGTCGACGGGGCCCTGGTGGCGCCGAGCGACCGCACGCCCAAGATCCAGGAGGTGCACATCACCATGGGCCACCTCCTGTGCATGATCGTCGAGCGGCGCGCGGCGGCAACGGATTGCTGAACCATCTCGGGGCATTCGTCGAGAACCTGCGGCCGCGGCAGTGGACCAAGAACCTGCTGCTCTTCGCCGGCATCATCTTCGCCCGCCAGATGGGCGAGACCGCCTGCCTGCTGCGGGTGGTGGCGGGCGCGGGCCTGTTCTGCCTCACCTCGGGCGTCATCTACGTCTTCAACGACATCGCCGACCGCGAACTCGATCGGCGCCATCCGACCAAGCGGCGGCGGCCCATCGCCTCGGGACGGCTCCCGGTCGACGTGGCGACGCGGCTGGGCCTCGGACTGCTGGCCTTCTGCCTCGTGGCCGCGGCCCTGCTGGGAACTCTCTTCCTCGGTGCGGTGGCGTTCTTCATCCTGTGGAACTGGCTGTACACGCGCTGGTTGAAGCGCGTCCCCGTGCTCGACGTGACCGGGATCGGCATGAGCTTCGTGATCCGCGCCTCGGCGGGCGTGCTCGTGATCCGGCCGACCTGCCCGGGGGTGGAGATCTCCTACTGGCTGCTGCTGTGCACGTTCTTCCTCTCCCTGTTCCTCGGCTTCTGCAAGCGGCGGGACGAGCTGATCAAGATCGCCCAGAGCGAAGGGGAGACGCGTCCGGTGCTGCGGGGCTACACCGAGCCCATGCTGAACGCCCTGATCGGCGGCAGCTTCGCCCTGACGGGCATGGCCTATGCCCTGTACACCGTGTGGCCGCACACGGTGAACCAGTTCGGGACCCGCGACCTGATCTACACGCTGCCGTTCGTGCTCGTGGGCATGGGGCGCTACCTGTACCTCGTCTTCCTCGAGGACCGCGGCGGCCGTCCCCACGAGATCCTGCTGGTCGACATCCCGCTGCAGCTCGTGGTCGTCGGCTGGATCGTCACGGCGATCCGCATCATCGGCATCTGACGGGGCGGCGGCCGGCGCCGCTCCCCTTGCACCGGAGGAACCCATGCGCGCGACCGTCGCCCTCGTCCGGGCCCACCCCGACACCATCGCCGAGGACTACACGCGGCTGCTCGACCTGGCGGGTTGCGACGGCTCGGCCGCAGGGGCCCTGCTCGTGGACGCGGCGGGCCGGCCCGAGGCGGGCTGGGGCGCCACGCCCTGGCAGTTCGAGCAGGTGCTGGCGCGCTGCGCCGGGGCCGGCGGGCGTCCCCGCGTGGTCGGGGTGGGGCCGCGCGGCCTGCGGCCCGCGCCGCTGGCGCGCCCCTGGGAAGAGCTGCGCGAAGCGTCGGGCCTGCCGGCTGCCGAGGCCGGATTCCTGCGCCCGCACCGCCCGACGAGCAGCACGCCCCATCCCGCCCTCGACGCGGCTCTCGCGAGCGGCGTCACCCTGCCGGTCGGGTTGGCCGGCAAGGAGTCCTGGATCCTGACCAGCCCGACCCTGCGCCCCGGCTGGGGCCTGGCGGGGGCCTGCCGGGCTGCGCGGGACGTTGTCCTGGCAGGCGCGCGGCCGCGCCGGGGCGCCCCGGCCGCCGAGCTGACCATCGAGGCGGTCCGGCTGCTGCGGGAGCAGTGCCACACGGTGGGGGCCGTGCTCGACGGCACGTTCTGGGGCGTGGCCCGCGGCTTCGCCCACCGCTCGCGGGCCGTGCGGAACGTGCTGCTGGCGGGGCGCGATCCCGTCGCGGTCGATGCGGTGGCGGCGCGTCTGGCCGGGCTCGATCCCCTGCGCGTGCCCTGGCTGCGGCTGTGCCGCGAGCGTGGGTGCGGTCGGGTCGGCCCCGACGAGATCCGGGTCGTGGGGGCCGTGGAACTGCTCGATCTTGACTTTGACCTGCCGGCGGACACCTTTGCCGCCGGACGCGAGACCCCGCCGCCCGGTCTGGGCGGGGCTTGGGGACGCCTGGTGGACCGCGCGCTCGGGCGCGGCGGAATTCGGGGCTGGTCGGGCACGCCGTGGGCGGATCTGGTCCCCGGGGATGCGGGCCGCAGCTGAAGCCGCGAGGAAGGGTGCCATGGCTCAGAGCAAGGAATTCGCGCAGGGACGCCGGCTCGTCGGCCGCACCGAGGTGCTCGACGCCCCGGCCAAGGTGAACCTCCATCTGGAGGTCCTGCGGCGCCGGCACGACGGCTACCACGAGGTCGAGACGGTGCTGCAGGCGATCGCCCTGTTCGACACCGTCTTCGTCAGCCTGGACGAGGAGTACCCGGGCGGTGAACCCCGCATCGACCTGACCGTCGAGGGCGACAACCGCATTCCCGCCGACGACACCAACCTGTGCTGGCGGGCGGCGCGGCACTTCTGTCGCGAGGCGGGGGTGTCGGGCAAGCTGCGGCTGCGGCTGGTCAAGCGGATTCCGGCGGGCGCCGGACTGGGGGGCGGCAGCAGCGACGCCGCCGCCGTTCTCGTGGCCTGCAACACCCTCTTCGAAACGGGCCTCGAGGCCGCCGAGCTGGAGAAGATGGCCGCGCCGCTCGGGGCCGACGTGCCCTTCTTCGTGCGGGGCGGAACCGCCCTGGGGCGGGGGATCGGCACCCTGCTGACGCCGTTGCCGACGGTCCGCAGCGGCCAGTTCCTCATCGTCAAATCTGGCTTGCACTTGCAGACGCAGGACGTCTACGGCGAGCTGAAAATGGGATTGACAGTGCATAGCCCCAAAGCTAACATCGGCGTCATCAGGCCTCTCCTGGCCCGCTTTCCGCAGAGGAACTGGCCGGGTTTCAACAGGTTGGAGGAAGTGGTCCTGCCGTCCCAGCCCGCGGTGCAGCGTCTGGTGCACCGTCTGCGCGAACTGGCACCGGTGGCCCTGCTCTGCGGCAGCGGTGCGGCGGCCTTCGGGGCCTTCGGGGCCGGACGCGATATGACGGAGATCGTCGAGGAGTTTCGGCAGGCCGGCCTGTGGGTGCGGCTGGTCGGACCCCATCCGGCCGGCGTCGTGCCGGGGAAGGGGTAATCCTGGACGGCCCTCGCGGTGTCTGCTTGGTCACGACTGCCTGGTCACGACCGATTGGTCATGCAACGGAGAGGGAGACATTTTGGATATTTCCGAAATCAGGATTACTTTGCGCGACGACAACAAGCTCAAGGGCTTTGCCAGCATCACGTTGGACAATGCCTTCGTCATTCGGGGCCTCAAGGTCATCGAGGGCGCGTCGGGCCTGTTCATCGCCATGCCGAGTCGCAAGCGCAAGGACGGAACGTTCCAGGATATCGCCCATCCGATCAACATGGCGACCCGGGAGTGGATGGAGAACCAGGTCATCGCCGCGTACCGGCAGGAGCTGCAACGGGTCGAGAACGGGGAGATCCCGCCTCCGAGCCGGCACGCCCACTACGATGACGACGACGGCGACGCGATGATGGAGGAGCGCTTCTAGGCCGGACGGCGCCCGCACGGCGGGTGGCCGGAGCGGCGTCGCCGCTGCGGACACGGCTTGGGTTGGGGCGTCGTCAAGTGGTAAGACACGAGGTTTTGGTCCTCGCATTCGCGGGTTCGAATCCTGCCGCCCCAACCATCCCCCTCCGGTCAGCCCGCTTCGGCGGGCTTTTTTCGTGCCGGATGGTGCGTGGTCGCGGGGAAGTCGCGACCGGGGGCCGTTTTCGGATTGCCCCGCCCCGGCCTTTTTTGTACTGTTGCCCCCCGACAGCCTGACGACCCCGCTCCGGGCTGGCTCCGCCCGGCTGGCGCACCCACCAGCGAAGGAAGACTCATGTCCAACAACCTGGTCGTGATCAGCGGCACGGCCCACCCCGAGATCGGCCGCCGCATCGCCGAGAACCTGGGCATCTCGCCCCTGAACATCGAGGCGACGCGGTTCTCCGACGGCGAGATCTCCATCAAGCTGCTCGAGAACATCCGCGGCACCGACGCCTTCATCGTCCAGCCGACCATGCCACCGGCCGAGAACATCATCGAACTGCTGCTGCTCATCGACGCCGTGAAGCGGGCCTCGTGCCGTCGGGTCACGGCCGTGATCCCGTACTTCGGCTACGCCCGGCAGGACCGCAAGGACCAGCCGCGCGTGCCCATCGCGGCGAAGGTCATGGCCGACCTGATCTCCACGGCGGGGGCCGACCGGGTGCTGACCATCGACCTGCACGCGCCGCAGATCCAGGGCTTCTTCAACATCCCCCTCGACCACATCTACTCGGCGCCCGTGCTGCTCTCGCACTTCAAGGACAAGCCGCGGGAGAACCTGGCGGTCGTGGCGCCGGACGTGGGCTCGATCAAGATGGCCCGCTCCTTCGCCAAGCGTCTCGATGCGGGCCTGGCCATCATCGACAAGCGCCGCCCGCGCCCCAACGAGGCCGTGGTCATGAACTTCATCGGCGACGTCGAGGGCAAGGACGTGGTCATCTTCGACGACATGATCGACACCGCCGGCACCCTGACCGACGCCGCCCGGGTGTGCTACGAGGTGCACGGGGCCCTTTCGGTCACGGCGGTCTGCACCCACCCGATCCTGTCGGGTCGGGCGCTCGAGCGGCTGAACGAGTCGCCCATCCGCGAGGTGGTGGTGACCAACACGATCCCCTTCGACCGCCAGGAGCAGTGCGAGAAGATCAAGGTGCTGGACATCGCGCCCCTGCTCGCCGAGGCCATCGAGCGGATCCACCTCGAGAAGACGGTCAGCGCCCTCTTCGTCTAGCCGGCCCGCCGCCACCCCCGGCCGGCCGGGCGCCCGCTCGCGCCCGGCCGGCTTGACACGCCGCCGGGCGGGTGCTTATTTAGGCGGTCATTTTGCGGATCGTTTCGTCGCCGTCGGGGGTAGCGCCCCGGGGGGCCCCGCGGGGCCGGCGGGACCGACGGTCCACCTTGCAGGCCGGAGCCGGCGCGGCGTTCCCGCGTGACGGTCGAGAGCCGGGAGGATCCTTGTCGCCACGGGCGGCGAGCCCTCTGAACGGGTCGGCAAGCCCAGGGCGCCGTCCCTGTCCCGTTGGAGCAGACGCCATGAGTCTCGTGAACCTGAACATCTTCCCCCGCACCACCACCGGCAAGAACGCCAACCGCCGCACCCGGGCCGCCGGCCGCGTGCCCGCCATCGTGTACGGTCACGAGCGGGAAGCCACGAACGTCGAGCTCGACGCCCATCAGTTCGATGTGGCGATGATCCACCTGGCCGGCCGGAGCGCCATCTTCAAGCTGGAGCAGGACGGCGTCAGCGAAGAGCACATCGCCCTGCTGCGCGAGGTGCAGCGCAACCCGGTGACGGACGAGGTCCTGCACATCGATCTGTACGAGATTCCCCGCGGCAAGCCCGTGACCGTGCCGGTCGCGGTGCATGTGGTGGGCTCCAACCATGCGGTCAAGACGGGCGAGGCCTCGGTCGCCCTGTCCCTCGACACCATCGAGATCAGCTGCCGCCCGAGCCAGCTGCCCGAGATGATCGAGGTGGACATCACCGAGCTGGGCCTGAACGACAAGATCTTCGTGGGCGACATCACGCCGCCGGTGGGCGAGTTCGTCACCGATGCGGAGATGCTGGTCCTGAACATCAAGCCGGCCGTGGTCTTCGCCGACGAGGAGGAGACCGAGGAGGGCGCCGCGGGCGCCGCCGGTGCCGAGGATGCCGCGTCCGCCGAGGGTGGCGAGGAGAAGTCCGAGGACTGATCCTGCGGGCACGCGGTCGCTGCAGACCGTCCGGGCCGGCCCCGCCGCGGGGCCGGCCTCTTTTTGCAGAGCGAGGTGAGCGGACATGACGCAGGCAGGGCCCCGGCTCGTGGTGGGGCTGGGCAATCCGGGCTCGCGGTACGCGGGCAACCGCCACAACATCGGTTTCATGGTGCTGGACGCGCTGGCGGCCCGTCGGGGCCTCGCATTCGCCCCGCTGGGCGAGGTCGGCCTGCTCGCGGTCGACGGCGACCTCCATCTGCTGAAGCCGCTGTGCTACATGAACCTGAGCGGCGAGGCGGTCGTGGCCTGGTCGGACCTCACCGGGGTGCCGGTCACGGGGCGGTCCGTGCCGGCGACGCCTGACGCTGCGTCCGACTCGATATCCGACCCGATCTCCGACCCGATGTCCGACCCGATCTCCGACCCGATCTCCGACCCGGCGTCCGACCCGATGTCCGACCCGACGTCCGGTCTGCGGCCCCTGGTCGTGTGCGACGACCTGGCCCTGCCGCTGGGCTCGGTCCGGCTGCGGGAGCGCGGCAGCAGCGGGGGGCAGAACGGTCTGGCGTCGGTCATCGCGCACCTCGGGGGGGAGGAGTTCCCCCGCCTCCGGCTGGGGGTCGCGCCCCTCGACGGACCGGTGGACCCGGCCGACTGGCCCGACTACGTGCTCGCCGATTTCGCGCCCGGGCAGGCGGCGGAGGTGGCCGAACTGGTGGACCACGCCGTGGCCGCGATCGAGGCGTGGCTCGCCGAGGGCCTCGCGGTGGCCATTTCGCGGCACAACCGCCGGATCCGGCCCCCGGCCGACTGACCGGAAATTCCTTGCCCCCGGCGGGGCCGACGGGTATATTGCCCGCTTGCCGCCCTCCGGGGCGCCCAGGGCTCGGTTTGCCCTGCACAACTCAATACCCAGCTGAAGCTGAGTATGACATCCCTACCCGGGCTGACGCGGGAAGGGCCACGAGCTGGCCCGACCTGGCGAATAGGGACCCGGGTCGTTCTGTCCGAAGGGAGGTGTTACCAGTGAAGAAGTACGAATTGATCTTCATCTTGCGGGCCGAACTGCCCGACACCGAGATGGAGTCCCGTGTTGCCCGCGTGAAGGAGATCCTGGCGGGTCACGACGGCGAGGTGACCCAGGAGAACCACTGGGGCGTGCGTCGTCTGGCCTACGAGATCGAGTACGAGAGCCGGGGGAACTACATGTTCCTGAAGTTCAAGAGCGAGGGCACGGCCGTGGCCGAGCTGGACAAGTTCCTGCGCCTGGACGATCAGGTCCTGCGCCATCTCGTCGTCGTCGACGAGGAGTGGGAAGAGCGCAACCGCGTTTCGATGGCCAAGCGCCGTCAGAACCGTCCCGAGGAGAATGCCGGCGCCGCCGAGTAGGGCGCGCCGTCCAGCCTGAGGCTTTTGAACCGCAAAGGAGAATCCGATGGCCCGCAAGAACCTTCGGATCAAGAAAAAGAAGAAGAAGAGAAGGCACGGCAAGGCGAAGGTCTGCTTCTTCACGAAGACCGGCATGGTCGCCATCGACTACAAGGACGAGGATCTGCTCCGGCGTTTCGTGACCGAGCGCGGCAAGATCGCCCCGCGTCGCAACACCGGCACCCTGCCCAAGTACCAGCGGCCCCTGGCGATGGCGATCAAGCGCGCCCGTCACCTGGCCCTGCTGCCGTTCGTGAAGGAGTACTACCGGTAGCCGAAGGCTGCCGGTAGTCCGGAGAACTTCGTGCCTGTCCTGGGCATGACCGGCCGTTGGCCGGGATTCGTGCCCGCGGCGGTGGCCTTCGCTGTCACCCTCGCGGTCACGTGGCTGATCGAGGCCGCGGCCCGCTCCGGCGAGACCGGCGGCCCGATCGGGGGCCTGGTGCTGCTCGTGCTGCTGCCGGCGCCGTTGCTGCTGGCGGTCATGTGGGGCGGGGCCGTGCTGACCGCGCGGCCGACGGCCCTGGTCGTCGCCGGGGCGGCGGCCTGGTTCGGTGCCACGGTCGCCCTGTTCGCCTTCGACGCCGTCTGGTCCCTCGGGGGCCAGGTCGCCGGGGGGGCGCTGGCCGGCTGGGCCCTGGTGCGGCGCTGGCGGCTGGACGCGGCGATCATCGTCGTGAGCCTGGCCCTGCTGCCGCCGCTGATCTGGTCGGGCGTCGAGATGTCGCCCGACGAGCAGATCGACGCCCTGAGCCGGGAGATGCTCAAGGCCGCCGAGGAGCGCATGCCCCAGGCGGCCGACGCGACCCAGCGCGAGCGGGCCCTGGCGACCGAGCGGGAGAACATCGCGCGGGTGTCCGCGGCCGCCAAGAAGATGTATCCGTTCTTCGTGGGGCTGGGGCTCCTCGGGCAGGCGATCATCATCCTGGCGGGGCTCTGGCTCCTGGCCCGGGCGGTGGGAGCCGAATCCTCGCCCTGGCGCCTGCCGCCGTTCCCGCGTTGGCGGTTGCCGTTCTACGTGGTGTGGACGGTCATCGCCGGCCTGGGACTGTTCCTGACCCGGTGGTCGCCCCTGTGCGACGCCGGCTTGAATCTCGCCCTGCTCGGAGCCCTCGTGCTCTCGATCCAGGGCATCGCGGTCCAGGTCTTCGTGACCAACCGCATGCTGTCGCCCGTGGGCCGGGTGGTCTACTGGGCGGTGATGGGGATGTTCTTCGCGCCGCTGGTCGTGGTCAGCGGGGTGGTGCTGGGCCTCGCGGACCAGTGGTGGGACATCCGGCGACTCGACGCCCCGCCGGCGTCCGAGGGCCCGCAGAACGATGCCGGCGACGACGGCGACGACGCGCCGACCGACCGGAACTGAACGGGGCGAAGCGCCTGCAGAACGCTTCGCCGAGCGCAAGGTGGTACGACCGATGGAAGTCATCCTGATGGAGAACGTGGACAACCTGGGCGAGATGGGGACGACCGTCACCGTGGCCCGGGGCTATGCCCGCAATTACCTGATCCCGAAGGGCCTGGCCGTGCTGGCCACCGACGCCCACCGCAAGCTGGTCGCCGAGCACATGAAGATCGCCGCCAAGCGCGACGATCTGCGCAAGGCCGCCGCCGAGGAGCTGGCCGCGAAGATCGGCGAGCTCGAGTGCACGATCACGGTGCAGGCCGACGAAGAGGACAAGCTCTACGGCTCGGTCACCGCCCGTGACATCGCCGAGCACCTCAAGAGCGAGCACGCGACCTTCGAGCACAAGCAGGTCGTCCTGGACGAGGCCATCAAGCAGCTGGGCGTGTACTCGGTGCCCGTGAAGCTGCACTCCGCCGTCGAGGTGATGGCCAAGGTCTGGGTCGTCAAGGGTTGAGCCGGGAACCCCGTGTTCCCGACGGACCGGAGACCGCTATGACCGCCCCGTCGACCACCTCTCCCGGACGCGATGTCCGGGGCTTCTGCATCATCATGGCCGGGGGCCGAGGCACGCGCTTCTGGCCCCTGAGCCGCACCGCCCGGCCCAAGCAGCTGCAGGCGCTGGCCGGGGAGCGCAGCCTGCTGCGCGAAACCTTCGAACGCGTGGTGCCGCTCGTGGGACCGGATCGCGTGCTCGTCGTCACCAGCGGCCCCCAGGGCGCCGCCACCCGCGCCGAACTTCCCGAACTCGCCTCCGACCGGATCATCGTCGAGCCCGTGGGACGCAACACCGCCCCGTGCGCCGTGCTGGGCATGGGGCTGGCCGGCCGCCTGGCCCCGGAGGCGCCGGTGGCGCTGCTGCCGGCCGATCACGCCATTCCCGACGCCGACACGTTCCGGACGCAGCTCGCCCGGGCCTTCGCCCTGGCGGCCGCCGACAGGACCGTGGTCACCTTCGGCATCGCGCCGGACCGGGCGGAGACGGGCTACGGCTACCTGGAGACCGCGGACGTCGCCGGCGATGTGCGCGAGGGTGTGGCGTTCGTCGAGAAGCCCGACCTCGCCACGGCCGGGGAGTACGTCCGCAGCGGCCGGCATTTCTGGAACAGCGGCATGTTCGTCTGGCACCCGGACCACTTCCGGGCCGAAGCGGAGGCCCACGTGCCCGATGTGGTGCGACGCCTCGCCCCGGCGGTCGCCGCCCAGGGAACCGAATCGTTCGCCGCGGCGTTGGAGGACGCCTACCGCGACTGCCCCGCCGACTCCATCGACTTCGCCGTGATGGAGAAGCTCGCCCGCTTCCGGGTGCTGCCGGCGGCATTCCGCTGGTCGGACCTGGGCAGCTGGGACGCCTGGGCGGCCTCGGCCGCGGCACTGGACGGAACCAACCGGGGCCGGGCCGACCTGCTGGCCATCGACGCCACCGGCAACATCGTGCGCGGGGAGCGCCGACTGGTGGCCCTGCTGGGCGTCGACGACCTGATCATCATCGACACCGACGACGCCCTGCTCGTCTGCCGCAAGGCCGACGCCCAACGCATCAAGGAAGTCATTGCTCGACTCGAAACCGAAGGCCGCGACGAACTGCTCTGAGCGAGCGGCGCGGCCCTGTCCGATCAACCCCTGAGGAGGACCGCCCATGTCCGCCGTCCGTCGTATCGTGACCGTCATCCTGTTCGGGGCCCTGGCCCTGGCCCTGGCCGCCTGCAACGAGACCGGGGGCAACCAGGCCTCCGAGTACCGCATCGAGTGGCGCCCGCTGTTCGGCGACTTCACCAACGACACCAGCGAGGTCGTCGCCCGGGTGGGGGACATCGAACTGACCCAGCGCATGATCGAGCTGTACATCGACGAACTGCCGCCGCGGCTCAAGAGCCAGTACACCGGGCCCGATGGCCAGCGGCTGGCGCTGAAGCGGATGATCGACCAGACCCTGATGGTGACGAGCGCCATGGAGATCCGGCTGTACAACGACCAGGACGTGGCCCGCCAGCTGATCAGCCAGCGCCGGAACACCCTCGACTACGCCATGCGCAACTACGGCCTGCTGCGGGGCAAGGAGCCCACCGAGGAGGAGCTGCGCAAGTACTTCGAGGACAACCGGGACAAGTATCGCCAGGCGGGCAACGTCATGACCCGCCACGTGGAGTGCCTCACCCGGGCGGACGCGGAGCTGGCCTACAAGCGCCTGATGTCCGGCGAGTACGAGAACAACTTCCTGCACGTGGTCGCCGAGATGAGCGTCAACGAGGAGACGAAGAAGGAGGGCGGCAACACGGGCTGGTTCACCAAGGGCGGCTTCATTCCCTACATCCGGGACTCGGAGGACTACGCCGACAAGGTCTTCGACCTGGAGATCGGCCTCCATCCGCCCATCCAGGTGGGCGACCGCTGGCACGTGGTGGAGGTCACCCACCGCGAGAACTCCCGGCCGCAGACCTACGCCGAGGCGCGCGAGACGGTCAGGACCGACATGATGCCGGCGTGGCAGGATGCCATCATCAAGGATTATCTTCTGGAGGCGCGGACCAAGTACGGCGTCGAGATGCTGGGCCAGTATGCGCCGGGCCAGGGGGCCACGCCGGCCGAGCTGTTCAACCGGGCGCTGGCGGTCCGGGATCCGCAGCAGAAGATCGATCTGCTGAACATGATCTACACGGACTACCCGCAGAGCGACAAGGCCGACGACGCCCTGTTCATGATGGCCAACGTGTCCCTCGACCACTGGCAGGACGTCCGCGTGGCGGAACGGTACCTGCGGATGCTGCTCGAGGAGTATCCCGACAGCGAGCTGCGGGAGGACGCGACATTCCTGCGGGAGAACCTGTACAATCCGCGCAAGCTGAATCCGCAGAGCATCGAGGACCTGAAGGAGAATTGACCCGGGGAGGTCGCACATGTTCGAGACGAAGGAGCGCAGCCGCCTGGGCGCGGCCCTGCTGACGGGATTGCTGCTGGTGGTGGCGGTCGCGGCGACGGCCGCGGCCCAGGACCAGGACGCGCCGGCCGCGACGGCGGCGCCGGCGGCCACGGTCGAGTTGTCGTTCGGCACGGGGATCGACCGCGAGACCCGTGACGTGACGGGCGCCTCGGCGCGGTTCGCCACGGCCGACTTCACCGAGGAGACGGGGCAGATCTACTGCCTGAGCCGGGTCATGAACATCGGGGCCCCGGCCGCGGTGACCCATGTCTGGTACCACGACGGCACGACCATGGCGAAGGTCGACCTGAACGTGGGCAGCGAGGACTGGCGCACCTGGTCGTCCAAGCGCATCCTCAGGGCCTGGACGGGCAACTGGGAGGTCAAGGTCCTGGACGCCAACGGCATGGTCCTTGCCTCGGCCGGGTTTGTCATCGAGTAACGGCGCCGACCCCACGGGAAGGCGCCCGACGCAGGAGGCGGTTATGGCAGGCCCGAATCGGCTGAGCCGGAGATACGTGCGCCTGGGAGCGCTGCTGGCCCTGGCGGCGGCGTGCGGCTGGATCCTGGCCGGATGCGGCGGTTCCGCGTCCGGAAGCCGGGAGCAGGCGGGCGGCCTGAACGGGTCGGACCT
Organism: bacterium; assembly: GCA_020440705.1. NCBI lineage: Bacteria > bacterium. The sequence goes on from JAGRNP010000080.1 coordinate 16,227, forward strand.
GGACCAGGCGCAGCGGCTGTACAGCCAGCTGAAGCGGGAGTACGCCCTCGAGCGCGACCGCAAGTCCCTCGATCTCGCGGGGACCCTCCTCGACTACTACCCGAACTTCTCCCGCAACGACGAGGTGCTGCAGCTGGCGGTGGAATCCGCGGCCCGTCTGCGCGACGCCGACCGGGCCCTCGGCCTGACCGACGAACTCGTGGCCCGGTATCCGGACAGCCCGCTCGTCGATCAGGCGTTGCGGCGCGGCGCCGAACTGGCCGCCGGCCGGGGCGACACGTTGCGGGCGGCGGAGTACATGCTGACCTGGCACGACCGTGATCCTGAGCGCGGCCTGCGTTCCGACGGCACGCCCCTGGCCGCGACCTATCTCGCGCCCCTGTCCCATGCCCAGCTGTCCGGCCTCCTGGCCGAGCGTCCCGCCAGCTCCCTCTGGACCTACGTCGGTTACCTGGACGTGGCGGCGGCCCTCGAGGCGGGGCTCGCCGGCGAGGCGGGCGACACCGGGGCGCGTCTGCAGCAGGCGGCCCCGCAGGACCGCTGGACGGTGGCCGCGCTGGAACTGCTCGGGACGGGCGGCGGCGCCCCGCGGCGGCTCATGATGCCGATCGGCGAGGTCGATCCGGACCGCGTGGGCGTGATCGTGCCCCTGACCGGACGCTATGCCGTGCTCGGCAACGCCTTCTACGACGCGGCGCTCATGGCGACCCGGGCCACCAATCTCGAGCACGGCTCGGCCTTCGAGCTGCAACTCGAGGATTCGGCGGCCGACCCGGTCACGAGCGCCCTGGCGGCGCGGCGCCTCTGCGCCGAGGAAGGCAGCATCGCCGTGCTGGGCGGGCTGCTCAGCGACCCGACCGCCTCGGCGGCCGTGGTGTGCGACATGTACGGCGTGCCGCTGGTCAGCCCGACGGCGACCAACGACGGCATCTGGAAGCTGGGCCCGGGCATCTTCCAGACGAACATCACCGGCCTCTACGAAGTGCGGTTGCTGGCCGAACTGGCCACGACCATCATGCTGAAGAAGCGCTTCGCGATCATCCATCCCAACACGCCGGAGGGGCTGCGCCACGCCCAGGTCTTCACCACCGAGATCACCGCGCGCGGCGGCGAGGTGGTGGCGACGGCCATGTTCCCGCCCCAGGGCACCGACTTCAAGGATCCCATCCTGGATGTGCGCAAGGCTCGGCCCGAGGTCATCTTCGCGCCGGCGAGCGTCGACCAGATGGTGCTGCTCGGCCCGCAGCTCGACTTCTACCGGGCCGGCTCGCTCGTGCTCGGCCTGAGCAACTTCAACAGCGCCAAGCTGCGCGACCAGTCCGGGACGGTGCTCGAGCGGGCGATCTTCCCGGACGACCTGGTCATGTTCCCCTCGCGCTGGGAGGAGGAGTTCCAGCGCGACTGGAACACCGAGACCTACCCGCCCGAGGCGACGGCCCTGGCCCTGAAGGCCTACCAGGCCACGCGCATGCTGCTGGACACGCGCCTGCAGAGCGGGGCCACCGACCGGCGCCAGCTGGCCGTGGCCCTGGACCGCCGCCTGGCCAACCAGGACATGGCCCTCGACGGTCCCGGCGCCTTCGGACCGACCATGCGCATGTTCCGCGACGAGCGGATCGTGGCGTTCCCGTCGGGCCTGTTCGAGGAGGCGTGGCGTCTGGGCGAGGGGGCGGCCGACAGCCTGCAGGCCGCGCCCGCCGATTCGCTGCCCGGCGGCTCGTACCCGCCGACCGGCGACGAGGTCAACGGCCAGGGGTGAAATAGGGGCTCTTGAAGCGGATGGTGAACTGGAGCCAGCGTCCGGCGCCCGGTTCCTTCAGCCACGCGAATTTCCACTCCCGCAGCACGTCGCGCACCGCGTCCTCGAAGGCGCGGCCGCCGTCGTTGGCCAGGATCATCACATCCGAGACATGGCCGTCGGGGCCGACGAAGATGCCCACCTTCACCGCGATCACCGGCGTGCGGCGCTCGGACTCCGTGGCGCCGAGGGGGTAGTCGGGGCGGGGGCCGTGCACCAGGTAGAAGCTGTCGCTCGTCTGCATGGGCAGGTTCATCTCGACCTGGAAATCCTCCGACGACTCGGCGTTGTCCAGGGGGTTCTTCGTGTTCACGTCGAGCTCGTTGGCGTCGTGTTCGGCCTTCTCGGGCACCGGCTCGAATCCCTCGACGGACTTCTCCTCCTCGACCTCGACCCGGGCCGGTGGCGGCGGCACCCGCAGCGACTTGGGAATCTGGTGCTTCAGGTCGTTCCCGTCCTCGATGCTGATCTCCTTCATGATGCGCAGCTCGCCCGGGGCGCCGTAGTACTCGAAGCGTTCCTTCACCTCGGCTTCGTCGGGCCCGAAGACGACCAGCGCCACGAGGCCGAGCAGCGCGACGACCACGGCGCCGGCCAGGCGCTTGCGCCCGCCGCCCCGGAATTCGGCCTGGGCCCGGGTGGTGAAGCGGCGTTCGGCGGCGGGGGGGCGGGAGTTCAAGTCGGGGGCACCTCGGGGCCGCGCTCGGTCGGCCGGCGTCATGGGGTCGGGTCAGCGGCGGGCAGCAGCCGGGTCGCCCGCCAGCCGGACGGATCGCGATCGAGCAGCCAGAGCTGCCAGTCGTCGCCGGCAACGAGTTCGAGCACGTGGCGGTCGCCGCGCGCGGGCCACGGCGGCCCGTCCGGTGAAGGTACGGAGTCGGGCGCGGCCGCGACAGGGGGCGCCGGGGGCAGGGGGCTCCAGGGGAAGTTGCCGTCGAGGCGGGCCCAGGACGCGGTCCGGGGTGCGGGGCCACCGGCGGTCGCGATCGCGGCGAGGGCGGCGGCGGGCGCGAGCAGGTCGTCGTCGCGCGCGGAGTCGCCCAGGGCCGCCGCGCAGGCCAGGAGCACGGCACGGCCCTCGGCGCGGGCCCAACCGGGCGCGGCCAACCGTGTCTCCTTGTCCGCGTC
>JAGRNP010000081.1:0-16218 GCA_020440705.1 bacterium
CCATGGCCGGCGTGGGCCGGCGGGGCGACCGCGCGCGGGTCGGCTGGCTGCTGGCCCAGCTCGGCCATCCGCGGCGCCGCACCGGCGCCCGCGACGCCCTGGCCGCCCTGGCCCGGCGCGAGCCCGCGGTGATCGCCGAACTGGCCGCCTTCCTCGCCGACACCGCACAGGCGCCCCGGCAGCGGGCCGAGATCCCCCGGGCCCTGGCCCGCGTGCCCCACCAGGACAGCGTCGACGTGCTCGTGCGCCGGCTCGCCACCGGCCACCCGAACCTGCGCTACGAGGTGCTCAAGAGCCTGGGCAAGCTGCGGTCGGGCTATCCCGGCCTGGTCTTCGACCGCGCGACCATCTCGGGCGAGGTGTGCCTCGAGGCGGGACGCTTCATCCAGCTCGCGCGGCTCGGCACCATGCTGCCCACGGAGGGCGCGCAGGCGGCGCTGCTCGTGCGCGCCATCGGGGAGACCCAGCAGCTGCGGCTGGAGAGCGTCTTCCGCCTGCTGGGGCTGCTCTATCCGGCGAAGGACGTCTTCAACGCCTACCATGGGGTGATGAGCGGGCGGCGGGTGCTGCGCGCCAACGCCCAGGAGTTCCTCGACAACCTGCTGACCGGGGCCCACCGGCAGCTCGTGCTGGCCCTGCTCGACGAGCCGCCCGCCAGCGAGGCCTGGCGCGAGTCGGTGACCGGTCTCGGTCCCGAGTTCGCGGCCCGCATCACCAGCGAGCGCGAGGCGCTCGAGTTCCTCGGCAGCAGCTGCGATCCGTGGCTGGCCGCCTGCGCCATCTTCGCCGGCGGCCGGGTCGAGAACGTCTCGGCCGCGCCGCACCTGACCCGGACGGGAGACGAGATGCTCACACCGATCGAGAAGGTCCTGCTGCTGCAGCACGTGGACATCTTCGCCGAGGTGCCCACCGACCAGCTGGCCGCCCTGGCGGCGATCTCGCGCGAGGTGGCCTACCTGGCCGGCGATCCGATCTACGCCGAGGACGACTCGCCGGACGCCCTCTACCTGGTGCTGGAGGGCTCGGTGCGGCTGGCCCAGGGCGACCGCACCGTCTCGGTGGCCGGTCCCCGGGCCAGCTTCGGCGCCTGGGCGCTGTTCGACGACGAACCGCGGGTGCTGGGGGCGTCGGCCATGGAGGACACCCGCGTGCTGCGCATCGACCGCGCCGAGTTCAACGACCTGCTGCGCGACGACGTGCGCATCGCCCAGGGCATCATCCGCACCGTGGCGCGCAAGCTGCGGGAGCTCGCCGAGCGGGCGGTGTGACGCCGCCATCCGGCCCCTGTCGCGCGGGGCCGATCTGGTGTAGACTGGCGGGCCCGGACCCGCTTCGCCCAAAGGACAGGACGCCGTGAAAGACAGGACCGCCAAGTACGCCGAGAGCGACGCCCACGTGCTGCTGGTCGACGACGAGGAGATGGTGCTCGCCACCCTGCGCGCCTTCCTCGAGCTGGAGACCGGTTACCGGGTCACGAGCTTCACCGATCCGGCGGCGGCCGTGGCGTTCGGGCGGGAGCACGCGGTCGACGTGGTGGTGGCCGACTTCCTGATGCCGGGCACCAACGGCATCGAGGTGCTGCGTGAGTTCGCGGCCTCGAACCCGCACGCGCCCCGCATCCTGCTGACGGGCTACGCCGACAAGGCCAGCGCCATCAAGGCCATCAACGAGGTGGGCCTCTTCCAGTACCTGGAGAAGCCCTGGGACAACGACCAGTTCCTCGTCGTGCTGCGCAACGCCCTGGACCGCCGCTTCCTCGTCAAGGAGCTGCAGGCCAAGATCCGGGAGATCGACCAGGCCCAGGGGCGGCTGTCCGGCCTGCAGGACGACATCCTGCGCACCTTCATCTGAACGGCGGGAGGCAGATCGTGCCACGCGAAACTGCGCGGAGCCGGCGCCGGCGACGGGCCGCGGCCCTCGGCCTGGCCCTGGCGGCCGGGCTCGTCCTGGCGGCGGGCGGCCTGCGCGCCCAGGCCCTCGGCGAGCCGCTCTTCGTGACCGGCTTCATCAGCCAGGGCTACCTGAACACGTCGGAGAACGACTACCTCGTGCCGCGTTCGGTCAACGGCACGGCCGAGTTCACCGAGGCGGCGCTCACCCTCGTGGCGCGCCCCATGGACCGCCTGCGGGTGGGGATGCAGCTGCTCGCGCGCAACTTCGGCGACACGGGCAACGGCCAGGTGGTGGTCGACTGGGCCTACGGCGACTACGCCTGGCGCGACCAGCTCGGCTTCCGGGCGGGCAAGGTGAAGCTGCCCTTCGGCTTCTACAATGAGGGCCGCGACGTCGACATGCTGCGCACGAGCGTCTTCCTGCCCCAGGCCATCTACAACGAGAAGATGCGCGACTTCATCCTGGCCTACGAGGGGATCGGCGCCTACGGCAACGTGACCGTCGCCGGCCTCGGCGAACTCGACTACCACGTCTACGGCGGCACCCTGAACGTGCCCGATCCCACGCGCGGGTTCTGGAACGAGGCCTACACCGAGGCCGCCCGCGACATCGAGGACGGCGTCGCGGCGCTCGTCGCGGACGAGACCGGCGCCCAGGTCGAGGCCGAGTTCCGCGCCCTGGACAACGAGACGGTCAGCTTCCCCTGGATCTACGGCGGCGCCCTGATCTGGAGCACCCCGGTCGAGGGCCTGCGCGCCGGCGTCTCGGCCCTGGCCGGCCGCTTCAACTTCCAGGGCGACCTGAGCTACGACACCCGCCTCGACTTCGGCGGCACGCCGCCGCAGGTGGAGTACCGCCCCTTCGGGCTCCACCTCGACGAGACGGTGCAGATCGACCACATCGCGGTCCTCAGCGCCGAATGGGCGCGCGACCGCTGGAGCCTGGCCTCGGAGTACTACCACGACGACTTCGAGGGCGTGAAGGCCATCGGCTGGTACGTGCAGGGAGGGTGGCAGGCCTCGGACCGCCTCGCCCTCGGCCTGACCTACGGCGACCTGCAGCAGGACCAGTTCGGCGGCGCCGACGCGGGCCTGCCCGACTACTACGGCTGGCAGCGCGACTGGACCGTGAGCCTGCGCTTCGACATCAACGACCACTGGCTCTTCAAGCTCGAGCGCCACTTCATCGACGGCGTGGCCCTGGCCCAGCCGCGTTCGGTGGCCGAGGACCTCGCCGACCCGCTCCAGCAGAGCTGGGGCCTGTTCGCGGCCAAGACGACGTTCCACTTCTAGACCGGACCGGCCGGGAGCGACCCCGGCCCCGGGAGGTGATGACCATGCGCCCGCTCCGCCGCTTCCGCACCGCCCTCGCCGCAGGCGTCGTGGCCGCCTGCCTCGCCACCGGCCTCGTGTCCGCGGCCGCGGCCGGGGTCGTCGTCATCGGCCATCCGGATCTGGCCACGGGCGAGGTCGCCGCCCGCGATCTCGAACGCATCTTCCTGGGCAAGATGACCCGCTGGTCCGACGGCGTCACGGTGGTGCCGGTGGTGCTGCGCGAGGGGCCGACCCACGAGGAGTTCGTCACCGGCCTGCTCGGTCGTTCGACCCACCGCTTCGTCGCCTACTGGCGGCAGATGGTCTTCACGGGCAAAGGCACGCCGCCGGCGAGCGTGCAGTCCGAACGCGAGATGGTGGCCTACGTGGGCCTGACCCCGGGCGCCGTCGGCTACGTCTCCGACGCGGCCCGCCTCGACGGGGTCAGGATCCTCGTGGTGGACGGCCCATGAAGTTCACCCACCGCATCATGCTCGGCCCGGTGGTGGCGGCCGTGGCCTTCCTCTTCGTGTTCGCCCTGGTCCAGGCCGCCGCCGAGCGCAGCTCGCGCACCATCGTCCGCATCCAGGACGAGGTCTTCCACGCCACCGAGCTGAGCAGCGAGCTGCAGATCGACCTGCTGCGCATCCGCTACCTGCTGACCGAGGCGGCGACCAACGGCAACGAGGACGCCGTCGGCGAGGCCGACCGCGTGGCCGCCGATTTCCGCCGGGCCCTGGCCTCGTGCGCGTCGGTGCCCGCCCTGGCGGAGATGCTGGCCCCGGTGCGCGACGGCTTCGAGAACTACTACGACCAGGCGCGCGACACCACCCGCCTCATGCTGGCCCAGGCCGGCAACCTGAGCCTCGACTTCGACCCGGCGCTGATCGCCGAGGTGGCCGAGATGAACCGGCGCTACGAGACCCTCAGCAGCCGCCTCGACGTGGTGGCGCGCGACAACAACCAGGCTCTCGGCGCCGCCATCGAGGACGTGCGCGGCCGGGTCTCGCGCCTACGCTGGGTGCTGAACACCACGGGGCTGGTCTTCATCGCGCTGCTCTTCGTGCTCGGCCTGATCGCCGTGGCCTCGGTGGTGCGCCCGGTGCACCGCATGAGCCGCGTGGCCCAGGCCATCAGCGGCGGCGACCTGAGCAAGCAGCTGCACCACCGCTCGCCCGACGCCCTCGGCGAGCTGGCCGACAGCATCCGCGAGATGCAGGCTTCGCTGATCCGCGACATCGCCCGGCGCGAGCAGGCCGAGGCCGACCTCATCGCGACCCAGGGCCAGATGATCCAGTCGGAGAAGATGGCGGTCCTGGGCACGCTCGTCGCCGGCCTGGCCCACGAGCTGAACACGCCGCTGGGCACCATGGCCGCCTCGGTCGACCTGGTCGACCGCAGCCGGCACATCATCGTCGAGCGCTGCGTGGGGCGGCCCGAAGCGGCCGACGACGAACGCCTGGCGCGGGCCATGCGGGCCCTGGAGCAGGGACTGGGCAACCTGGCGGCGGCCAGCACCCGCATCGGCGAGCTGGTGCGGGGCCTGCAGGTCTTCAGCCAGCTGGACAAGGGCGAATTGCGCCAGACCGACATCAACGCCGGCCTTGCGGCCACCCTCGACCTGATCGCCCACGACATGCCGGCGACGGTCGCGGTGCGGCGGGAGTTCGGCGAACTGCCCCCGGTGCTGGCCTATTCGGCGCAGCTGAACCAGGCCTTCCTCTCGCTGGTCCGGCACGCGATCCGGGACACGGCGGCCGGGGGCGCGGTGACGGTGCGCACCGAACCGCTCGGCGAACGGGTGCGCGTGGTCATCAGCGACACGGGCTGCGGCTACCAGCCCGACGCGCTGCTGGCCCTCTTCAACCCCAGTTTCAAGGCCGACACGAGCCGCATGCGCATGGACTGGGAGATGGTCACCGCGAGCCGCATCGTCGACCGCCACCAGGGCGTGCTCACGGCGCGCTCGACCCCCGGCGAGGGCACGCGCTACACCATCGAGATCCCGGTGTGGGCGGTGCCGACCGACGACGCCATCGGCGACCCTTCCGGGAGCCCCGCCGCGGCGGACGCGGCCGAAAAAAATGCAGCGGAATGATACCGAATCTCAAGATCACCTGTGAGCGGAAAAACAGCTTCACGCCTCCAACTCTATCTATATTCGATCATTAGCAGCAATCTGGCCCGCCGCCGGATCCCGATCCTCACCGGTGTTGCGTCGTAATTTCAGAATTCATAGCAAGATAAGGCGATATCCATTTGACCGGCGATTCCCCGTCGCCAATTATTGGGTTGTCAAATAATTCCCAACCATCCCGCCCCTCATTCGGGAGTCAACCACATGGTTTCTCGCTTGCTGAACAGCTCCTTCGCGACCTGGCTGATCGTCGGCCTGGCCCTGGGGCTGGCCATGACCGCCCTCGTCGCCGCGACCCCGGTGCGCGCCCAGGACGCCGAGACCTGCCTCGAATGTCACGAGGACATGGATCTGACCAAGAACGTCGGCGACCGCGTCGTCTCGCTGTACGTCGACATCGCGCAGTTCCAGAAGTCGGTCCACGGCCGCGAGGGTCTCGAGTGCATCGACTGCCACCAGGACCTCGACGGCTTCGACGACTGGCCGCACGACGAGGAGCTCGCGGACGTCGACTGCTCCATGTGCCACGACGACGTGGCCGAGATCTACATGGACAGCATGCACGGCAAGGAGGCGGCCAAGGGCAACAAGCTCGCCCCGCGCTGCTGGAGCTGCCACGGCGCCCACGACATCATGCCGCCCGAGGATCCCGATTCGGCGGTGAACAAGTTCAACATCCCCATCATGTGCGGGAAGTGCCACAAGGAAGGCGCCCCGGTGGGCGACTTCGCCGGCGCCAGCCAGGACAGCATCCTGGCCCACTACAAGATGTCGATCCACGGCGAGGGCCTGTACCGGCGCGGCCTGACCAAGACCGCCGTCTGTTCGGACTGCCACACCGCCCACAACGTGCGCAACCACAACGATCCCAAGTCGACCATCAACAAGGCGAACGTCTCGAACACCTGCCGCCAGTGCCACGGCCTGATCGAGAACGTCCACCAGAAGGTCATCGAGGGCAAGCTGTGGGAGGAGGCGCCGAACCAGGTGCCCGTCTGCATCGAGTGCCACCAGCCCCACGAGGTGCGGCGGGTGTACTACGACCAGGGCATGTCCAACGCCGAGTGCCTCGCCTGCCACAGCAAGCCCGACCTGGTCGCGGCGAGCCTGGGCAAGGAAGGCAAGTCGATGTTCGTGGACGAGGTCATGCTCGCGGGTTCGACCCACGCCAAGCAGGCCTGCATCCAGTGCCACACCGGCGCCTCGCCCAGCCACGAGCGCCCCTGCGACACCGTGCCGAGCAAGGTCGACTGCGCCATCTGCCACGCGGGCGTCGTCGACGTCTACAAGAGCAGCATCCACGGCCGTCTCGGCAGCCAGGGCGATCCGGACACGCCGGACTGCCTCATGTGCCACGGCACCCACAACGTGCTGCCGAAGTCCGACCCGAACTCGCGCACCTACGTGCGCAACATCCCCGACCTGTGCGGCACGTGCCACGACGACGGCGGCATCGCCGACAAGCGCTACGAGGGCAGCCAGCACTCGATGGTCGCCAACTACAAGCAGAGCGTGCACGGCCGGGCCCTCGAGAAGAGCGGCCTGGTGGTGACGGCGACCTGCGTCGACTGCCACACGACCCACGAGATCCTGCCCAGCTCGGACGTGAAGTCGAGCGTCAGCCGGGCCCGGGTCGACGTGACCTGCGCCAAGTGCCACGAGGGCATCGACCGCGAGTTCCGGCAGAGCATCCACTTCACGGGCGAGCCGAAGGACGGCCACCCGCTGCCCATGTGCAACGACTGCCACACGAGCCACGAGATCGCGCGCACCGACGCCGAGGGCTTCCGGCTGGCCATCGTCAACCAGTGCGGCCACTGCCACGAAGAGGTGACCGAGACCTACTTCGAGACCTACCACGGCAAGGTCTTCGCCCTCGGCTACACCGAGACGGCGAGCTGCGCCGACTGCCACGGCCAGCACCGGATCCTCAAGCCGGACGATCCGGAGTCCACCCTGTCGCACGAGAACATCGTGGCCACCTGCGCCCAGTGCCACTCCGGTTCGCACCGGCAGTTCGCGGGCTACCTGACCCACGCCACGCACCACGACAAGGAGAAGTACCCGGTCATCCACTACACGTGGCTGTTCATGACCGCGCTGCTCGTGGGCACGTTCAGCTTCTTCGGCATCCACACGCTGCTGTGGCTGCCGCGGTCGATCCAGGCGCTGAAGCACTCGCGGCAGCTGCGCAAGCAGGCCGAGGGCCAGAAGCTCTTCCGCCGCTTCGACCGCCTGCACCGCATGCTGCACATCATGGTGATCGTCAGCTTCCTGACCCTGGCGGTGACGGGCCTGACGCTGAAGTTCAGCTACCTGCCGTTCGCCCAGACGCTGGCCCACCTGCTGGGCGGCTTCCAGTCGGCCGGCACGCTGCACCGCATGGGCGCCGTGCTGACGTTCTTCTACTTCACGCGCCACGTCTACGACCTGATCTGCCGCCGCCGGGCCTCGGGCAAGTCGTGGAAAGACTTCATCTTCGGCGACGAGGGGATGTTCCCCAACAAGCGCGACGGCGTCGAGTTCGTCGAGACGGTGAAGTGGTTCCTGCACAAGGGTGAGCGCCCGCGCTACGGCCGCTGGACCTACTGGGAGAAGTTCGACTACTTCGCGGTGTTCTGGGGCGTGGCCATGATCGGCTTCTCGGGCCTGATCCTGTGGTTCCCCGAGAAGTTCACCCTGGTGCTGCCGGGCTGGTTCATCAACGTGGCGACGATCATCCACTCGGACGAGGCGTTGCTGGCCACCGGCTTCATCTTCACGATCCACTTCTTCAACACGCACTTCCGTCCGGACCGGTTCCCCATGGACCCGGTGATCTTCACCGGCCGGATGACGCTGGAGGAGTTCAAGGAGGACCGGCCGCGCGAGTACGAGCAGCTGGTCGCCGAGGGTCGCCTGGAGGAGTTCCTGGTCGAGCCCCTGGACAAGGGCTTCGTGCGGGCGCTGAAGACCTTCGGGTTCATCGCCCTGAGCATCGGCCTGTCGCTGGTCGTGCTGATCATCTGGGCCGTGATCTTCGCCTACCGGTAGGCGGGCGCGGATCTCCGCACAACGGGAGCCGGCCCGCCCCGCGGCGGCCGGCTCCTTTTCACGGGAGGACGGGTATGAGGACGAGACTGGTGATCACGCTGCTGGCGGCGCTGGCGGCCGTGGCCACGACGGGCCCCGCGGCGGCGACCGAGCCGGTGCACGGGACGTTCTGGTACATCATCGACAACGTGACCGCCGTCGACGCCGACGCCGAGGCCCTGGTCTGGGTGACCCTGCCGCCGGCATGGGACGGCCAGGAGGTCACCCTGGGCGCCTTCGACCCCGCGCCCGTGGCGATCCTCGAGGACCCCTCGTCGGGCAACCGGATCGTCGAGTGGCGCCTGCGGCCGGAGCCCTTCGCGGCCGGCCCGGCGGGCGAGCTGCACCAGTTCTACTTCCGCTACGAGTTCACCCTGCTGGCCTCGCCGGTGCACCGGCGCGGGGCGCCGGAGTCGGTGCCCGCCTACGACCGCGACGACCCGCTGGTGAAGCGCTACACGGCCGAGGAGCCCGGCCTGCAGACCGACGGGCGCATCCGCGACCTGGCCCTGCACCTGGCCGGTGACGACCGCGACCCGTACCGCATCGGCCGGCGCATCTACGGCTGGGTGCTGGACAACCTCGTCTTCCGCCCCAACGGCGCCCGCGAGTGGGACGCCCTGGCCATCCTCGACGCCCGCGAGGGCAACTGCGAGCAGTTCTCGACCCTCTTCGTGGCCCTGTGCCGCTCGGTCGGCATTCCGGCGCGCACGCTGGACAACACCTGGCTGTGGGGCGGGCGCCACGTCTTCGCGGAGATCTTCATTCCGGGCAAGGGCTGGCTGCCGGTCGATCCGACCCTGGGGCAGCTCCTGACCGAGGGCCGGGGCGGCCTGAACGAGCCGCAGGTCGACGCCACCCTGGGCGAGCGCGGCATCCCCCTCGGCGACGCCGGCTGGCTGTACGGCAATGCGCCGGAGAACCGGCTGGTGATCACGCTCGGCTGCAACATCCACTTCGATTCGCCGACCCTCGGCCGCGAGGTCACGCTGCGCACCATGAAGCCGGGGGGCAGCGACGCCGTGCCGGACGGCTTCAGGCTCACGGGCTTCCGGGGCGACGTGGTCCACGGCGGCTTCTACGTCTTCGGCGAACGCCTCGACGAGGAGGCGGCCCACGGCCTGGCCCACCAGCGCCTGGCCAACCGCTTCTTCACCGAGGGGCTCGACGAGTACATCGAGGACGCCTGCCGCACCGCCAGCGCGCGCTACCTGACGGGCACCCAGAACTGGATCAACCTGGGCAAGTCGTACCTGCACAAGGGCGAGTACTACAAGGCCGAGGCCGCCTTCCGGCGCGCCGAGAAACTGGCGGGGCGGGAACCGCGCGAGAACCAGATCTCGCTCGTGTGGATCCACAACTACCTGGGCAACTGCTACGACCTGCTGGGCGAGCGCGGACTGGCCCGGGCCGAGTACGAGCAGACGCTGACCTACCAGAACGACTTCAAGGGGGCCGCCCGCTACGCCCGGCGCTTCCTGGAGAAGCCCTTCACGAAGGACTGACCGCCGGATCGGCGGCGAGGCGGAGGCGCGGGATCCGGCGGGATTCCGCGCCTCCGCGCGTGCCGGGGGCTGGCCACGGGCCGGATTCCGCGCTAAGCTGGAGCGGGGGAAGAGGACGATTACTTCGGCCTCGGAGGGAATCATGCCGACTGCGATCCGATACGATGCCGCGAACCGGATCTCCTATGTGACGATCACCGACCCGTTCACCTTCGAGGACCTGCACCAGGTCCTCGTCGATCTCACGTCGCCCACCGACCACCCGCCCGACGCCGACGCCATCTGGGACGGTCGGGACGTGGATTTCCGACCCATCGACCGCGCCTTCACCGAAGAGGTGGTGGGCCTGCGCGAACGGTTCCCGGCCCGGGGGCGCGCGCGCGTGGCCTTCGTCGTGCCCAACGACCTCGGCTTCGGCATGGCCCGCATGTTCGAGGCCCTGTCGGCCGACGTGCTCGGCGAGTCGTTCGTGTGCCGCAGCGTGGAGGAGGCGGAGAGCTGGATCCTGGGCCGACGGGCGTCGGGGTAGGCTCTCTCGGGGACCCGCCCGCCGGGCCCGGACGATCAGGCGCCCGAAACGAAACCGCCGGAGTCGCCCCCGGCGGTTTTCGCTGCGGTCGGCAGGTGGCGGTGGCCGCGTCAGGCCACGGCCGTCGCCGCGATGCGGTGCTCGTTGAGGCCCACCCAGAAGGCCTCGACACCGGCCAGCATCTCGCGGCCGCCCTTGATGAACTTCTCCTCGTCGAAGCCCTCGTCGAAGAACACCTCCTCGAGCTCGTCCATGACGTGCCCGGCGTGCTGCTCCTCGATGCGGTCGTGCCAGGTGAAGAAGGCCAGGGGCAGGTCGGGCTGCTCGCGCTTCTTGTAGGCGTCGAGCCCGGCCACGAGCTGCTTCCAGAAGCCGGCGGCGGCCCAGTTCTCCACCGCGAAGCTGGCGCCCTCGGCGATGTTCGGGTCCTCGTTGCCGTAGATGGTGGCGAGCTGGTCGCAGAAGTAGATCGTCGCGGGGGTGCCGTGGCGGCGCTTGCCCATGTCGTTGAAGCCGAGATCGAGCTTCTCGCCGATCTTCAGCAGCCACTCGAAGTGGGCGGCGCGGAAGCGGAAGGTGCCGCCGTCGACGGTGCCCTCGATCGACACGATGTCGGGGTCGCCCTCGCGGTCGGTGTCGCCGCCGGCGGCGAGCCTGGCGCCCGGCTTGTTGAAGATGACGCCGAGTTCGTTGGCGAGGATCTCCTTGGAGGCCCGCATGCCCTCGAGGCTGCCCGCGTTGATGACCTTCTGCAGCTGGGCGATGAGGAAGAGGTTGCTGAAGACCGAGAACTGGACGATGAGGTGCTTCACGGCCTCGCGTTCGGCTTCGCCCCGGGCGAACCACGCGCAGTAGCGGTTGTCCGTGATCACGGAATGGGTCATCAGCTCCCGGTTGCAGCGGTCGACGAAGCGGCTGAACCGGGCCGCCTGCTCGTCGGTGATCTCGCCGGACTTCACCTTCTCCGCGATGTGGTCGGAAACTTTGAGGATCATGCAGGACCTCCTGGGCTGGGTTCGTCAGGGGGCGGTGGCCACCGCCCGGCCGCCGGACGCACTCCGCCTTGCGGGGGTCGTCCTCACCGGGGACGGCGCTCACGGATTTTTTACAGGATAAGCCAAGTCGGGCTTCGCCGCCTCCGGAAAACGCGCCGCGAACGGGCGGTTGGCAGGAGCGGATCCGGGGCGCATAATGGCCTCCGGACCCGGACCCGACCCCGGCGGAAAGGCGGATCATGGCAGGTGCAGGCAAGAAATGGCTCCTCGGCTGCGGCCTCGGCTGCGGCATTCCCGTCCTCGTCGTCACGGTCGTGACGATCGTGGGCGGCGCGCGCATGATGAAGCCCTTCGACGGGGCCATCGCCGACCAGAAGGAACTCACCGCGGCCTACGGCGCCCGCGACGCGTGGACGCCGCCCGTCGACGGCCTCACGCCGGACCGGCTCGAGAGCTTCCTCGCCGTGCGGCGGGCGCTCCAGCCCCAGTGCGCCGACTTCGCCGAACTCGCGTCGAAGTTCAAGCGCATCGAGGACCTCGAGGAGGACGGCAAGGAGCCGACCAAGGGCGACGTGTTCAAGGCCGTGGGCGGTCTCACCTCGGCCGTGTTCGGCATCGCCGGCAAGATCGGTTCCTTCACGGCCGCGCGGAACGAGGCCCTGCTGGCCAACGGCATGGGCCTCGGCGAGTACATCTGGATCTATACCCTGGCCTACAACAGCGACCAGGGCCATCCGCCGAACCAGGACTTCGACACCGGCGACGGCGGGCGCGACTTCTCGGCCAAGGAGCAGCGCGTGATCCGGTCGCTGATGGCGAACCACGCCGATGCCCTCGCGGCGGCCGGGCGCGCGGAGGAGGCGGCCCTGTGGCGGGCCGAGATCGACCGGCTCGAGCGCGCGGAGACGAACGGCGTGCCGTTCCCCGACGGCGCGCTGCCCGCGGAGATCACGGATCAGCTCGCGCCGCGCCGCGACGAACTCGCGGCCCTGTACTGCGCCGAATCCTCGGCCTTCGAGTTCGGCCGGGTGCACAAGCGGGGGCTGTCGGTGTCCAGCGAGTAGGCTCCGTATTGCATTCGGGGCCCCGGCGGGCTATGGTATCGGGACGTTTCCGGTCGGCATTGGACTTGCCCGTGCGCCGCGGTCGAACCCGCGGCGCTCTCCGTCGACCGCTATCCCTATCCCCAAGGGTCGGATCATGAGCCGTATCGCCGTCCTCTCGGACATCCACAGCAACCTGCACGCGCTGACCGCGGTCTGGCGCCGGATCGAGGAGATCGGCATCGACGCGGTGTACTGCTGCGGCGACGTGGTGGGCTACGGGGCCCGTCCGGTGGAATGCCTGGAGATGATCCGGGAAAGGGGCGTGACCTGCGTGCAGGGCAACCACGACGCGCTCGTGGCCGACGGTTCCCTGAGCCTCGACTTCAACATCTACTCCCTGGCCGCCGTGGAGCACAACCGGGGCCTGCTGAACGCCGAGCAGCTGCAGTGGCTGGCCGACCTGCCCACCTACCACCGGCTCGACCGGGAGGTCCTGTTCGTGCACGGGGCGCCCTGCGACCGGGACAAGTACCTCGTCTACCTCGACGACCTGCAGGAGGCCAGCGAGCGGGTCATGAACGAGGACGGTCCGGGCGTGTGCTTCTTCGGCCACACCCACCATCCGGTCATCTTCGACGGGCACGGCTTCGAGCGCGTGCGCCAGGCCACGGTCACCCTCGAGCACGGCCAGCGCAACCTGGCCAACCCGGGCAGCGTGGGCCAGCCCCGCGACAACGACCCCCGCTCGAGCTTCCTCTGGTGGGACCGCAGCACGAACCTCCTCAACTACGAGCGGGTCGAGTACGACGTGCAGGGGGCCCGGCAGGACATCCTCGACGCCGACCTGCCGCGCATCCTGGGCGATCGGCTGCTCGAGGGCCGCTAGTTGTCCGGAGTAATGTCCGGAGTTTCGTCCGGAGTGTCGTCCGGCCGGCGAGCCGCTGAAAACGGATCCGTTCTCACCTGAAAAGCCCGCGAATTCTGCGGGAAATCCGGCCCGTGTTTGCCTATATTGTGGACCGTGCAACCGCTCGCAGATCGGCCGCGCCGGGGCGTTTCCCGCGCGGCCGCGAAAACCGCGTGCCCGGCCAGGGCCACAGGAGGACTGGGACATGAAGATCGAGACGACCCCCGAAATGGTGAGCAAGGTCTACGCCGACTCGCGCAAGCGCCTGGAGGTGGTGCGGGGCCGCCTGAACCGTCCCCTGACCCTGGCCGAGAAGATCGTCTTCGGCCACCTGGCCGATCCGGCGGGCCAGGAGCTCGCCCGCGGCAAGGCCACCCTCGGCCTGCGTCCCGACCGCGTCGCCATGCAGGACGCCACCGCGCAGATGGCCATCCTGCAGTTCATGCAGGCCGGCCGTGACGAGACCGCCGTGCCGTCCACCGTCCACTGCGACCACCTGCTGCTGGCCCACAAGGGCGCCGACTACGACAAGATGCACGCCCTGGACGTGAACAAGGAAGTGTACGACTTCCTCAGTTCGTCGGCCGCGCGCTACGGCATGGGCTTCTGGAAGCCGGGTTCGGGCATCATCCACCAGGTCGTGCTCGAGAACTACGCCTTCCCCGGGGGCATGCTCATCGGCACCGACAGCCACACGCCCAACGGCGGCGGTCTCGGCATGATCGCCTGCGGCGTGGGCGGCGCCGACGCCGTCGACGTCATGGTCGGCATGAACTGGGAAGTGAAGGACCCGAAGCTGATCGGCGTGAAGCTGACCGGCAAGCCCAACGGCTGGACGGCCCCGAAGGACGTCATCCTCAAGCTGCTGGGCATCCTCACAGTGAAGGGCGGCACCAACGCCATCATCGAGTACTTCGGCGAGGGCGCCGCGGCCCTCAGCTGCACGGGCAAGGGCACCATCACCAACATGGGCGCCGAGCTGGGGGCCACCACCAGCATCTTCCCCTACGACGCCTCCATGGCCGACTACCTGAAGGCCACGCGCCGCGCCGACATCGCCGCCCTGGCCGACGCGAACACCGACCTGCTGACCGCCGACGCCGAGGTGCTGGCGAACCCGGCCGACTACTACGACCAGCTCATCGAGATCGACCTGTCGACCCTCGAGCCGCACATCGTGGGCCCGCACACGCCGGACCTGGCGCGTCCGGTCAGCCGGATGGCGGCGGACACCGAGCGCGAGGGCTATCCCGCGGAGATCACGGCGGCCCTGGTGGGCAGCTGCACGAACAGCTCGTACGAGGACATCGGCCGCGCGGTGGACATCGCGAAGCAGGCCCAGGCCAAGGGCCTGAAGATGAAGTCGACCCTGTGGATCTCGCCGGGCAGCGACCAGATCTACGAGACCATCAAGCGCGACGGCCTGCTCGAGGTGCTCGAGGACGTGGGCGCCGTGGTGCTGACCAACGCCTGCGGGTCCCTGCATCGGCCAGTGGCAGCGCGACGACATCAACACCGGCGAGCCCAACAGCATCATCACCTCGTTCAACCGCAACTTCGCCAAGCGGAACGACGGCAATCCCCAGACCAACGCCTTCATCTCGAGCCCCGAGATCGTGATGGCCTACGGCCTGGCGGGCACCCTGAAGTTCAACCCGCTGACCGACACCCTGACCAACGACAAGGGCGAGCAGGTGAAGCTCGACGCGCCCGCCGTGGCCGACACCCTGCCGGCGAACGGCTTCGTCTTCGACGAGAAGGGCTTCCAGGGCCCGTCGGCCGATGCGCGGAACATCGAGGTCATCGTGCGGCCGGACAGCGACCGCCTGGCCCTGCTCGAGCCCTTCAGCCCCTGGCACGGCGACGACTACAAGGGCCTGCCGCTGCTGATCAAGGCCCTGGGCAAGTGCACCACCGACCACATCAGCATGGCCGGTCCGTGGCTGAAGTTCCGCGGCCACCTGGACAACATCTCCAACAACATGCTGATCGGCGCGGTGAACGCCTTCACCGAGGAGACCAACAAGGTCAAGAACCTCGAGACCGGCGCCTACGATGCGGTGCCCGCGACCGCGCGCGACTACAAGGCCCGCGGCCTGCGCTGGGTCGTGGTCGGCGACGAGAACTACGGCGAGGGCTCGAGCCGCGAGCACGCCGCCATGGAGCCCCGGCACCTGGGCTGCGCCGCGGTGATCGTGCGCTCGTTCGCGCGCATCCACGAGACGAACCTGAAGAAGCAGGGCATCCTGCCGCTGACGTTCGTCGACCCGGCCGACTACGGCAAGGTGCAGGAGGACGACCGCATCGACCTGACCGGCCTGGCCGGCCTGGCCCCGGGCAGCAAGGTGCAGTGCACCCTGCACCACGGCGACGGCTCGAGCGACACCTTCCCCCTGGCGCACACCATGACCGGGGAGCAGATCGAGTGGTTCAAGGCCGGCTCGGCCCTGAACAAGATCAAGGCGGGCAACTAGTCCGGACCCGTCCGGCCCGTCCGGCCGGTCGCTTCGAAGCCGCTGCGAAGAGGGCCCTTGCGGGCCCTCTTCGTCGTTCGGCCCGGTCCCCGTGCCGCCGGGACCGACGGCCTCGGCGCGGTCTCGAATCTCGCGAAAATGAGATAGAATTCGTCGTTTTGATGTCTGACGATCCGTCTAATTTGATGTCTTGAAATATCAAAAACATGGATGAGAGGTCGCGGGTGTGGTAGAATGGTCATCCGAAACGCTGATCTGGCCTGCCGGGGCGCACCATCCGTTGCCGGCATCTACCCGTGGGGAGAACGACCGTGATCGAGAAAAAGAATCGCCCCGGAGCCCGCGCC
>JAGRNP010000081.1:16317-19062 GCA_020440705.1 bacterium
CGCACCATCCGTTGCCGGCATCTACCCGTGGGGAGAACGACCGTGATCGAGAAAAAGAATCGCCCCGGAGCCCGCGCCGTCGTGACGCTCCTCGTCCTCGTGGCCACCCTGATGGCCATCGCCCTGGCGGCTCCCGTCGCCCTGGCCCGCACCGCTCCCCTCGCCATCGAGGGGCCCGTCGCCGCCGAGTTCGATCTGCAGCCGGCCGCCGCCCTGGCCCCGGTGCAGACCCTCGCCATCGACGTGCAGCAGCTCCGCGCCGAGGACGAGGAGCGCGACGCCGCCGGCCTGCCGCCCCGCTTCGCCCTGCCGGAGAACGCCTGGCTGACGCCCGAGAACAGCGGCACCTGGGAGCGCCTCGACGACGAGTACATGATCTGGCGGACGCGCGTCACCGCGCCCGGCGCCGTGTCGCTCAACTTCGGCTTCACCGGCTACCGGCTGCCCAAGGGCGCCCGGCTGAGCCTGTATCCGGCCGACACGCAGGGCCTCGACGACAAGCGCGGCCTGGCGATCTTCACCGCCGCCGACAACGAGGACCACGGCGAGCTGTGGACCCCGGTCATCCTGGCCGACGACGTGGTCATCGAACTGGTGCTGCCCGCGAGCGAGCGGAACAACTACCGCCTCGAGCTCTCGTCGATCAACAAGGGCTACCGCTACTTCGGCGAGATGATGGCCGACGAGGGCCTCTTCGACAAGCAGGGCAGCTGCAACGTCGACGTGGTGTGCCCCGAGGGCGATCCCTGGCAGTACGAGATCCACTCGGTGGGCGCCTACTCCACCGGCGGCTCGATCTTCTGCACGGGCGTGATGATGAACAACACCGCCGAGGACGGCACGCCGTTCTTCCTGACGGCCAACCACTGCGGCATCACCAACGCGAGCGCGGCCGCTTCGCTGGTCGTCTACTGGAACTTCGAGAGCGCCAACTGCGGCGACCTCGCGGGCGGCCTGCTGAACGATTTCCAGACCGGCGCCGTCCACCTGGCCAGCTCGTCCACGTCGGACGTGACCCTGGTCCAGCTCGACGACCCGGTCAACCCGGCCCACGAGGTGAGCTTCGCCGGCTGGAACAACGCGAGCATGGACTTCCCCGGCGTGACGGCCATCCACCACCCCAACGGTGACGAGAAGGCCATCAGCTTCGAGTACGACGCCACGACGACCACGACCTACCTGAGCAACACGGTGCCCGGCAACGGCACCCACATCCGCGTGACCGACTGGGACGTGGGCACCACCGAGCCCGGCTCGTCGGGTTCGCCCCTGTTCGATCCGGACCACCGGGTCGTGGGGCAGCTGCACGGTGGCTACGCCGCCTGCGGCAACGACCTCTCCGACTGGTACGGACGCCTGTCCGTGTCCTGGGCCGTCATCGGCACCTACCTCGATCCGCTGGGCACCGGCCAGGCGACCATCGACACCTACTCGCCCTGGGCCAGCGGCCTGCAGGTCGTGGGCAGCGGCCTCGCCAGCGAGGGCAACTCCGGCGGTCCGTTCACGCCCGCCAGCGCCGTGTTCACCCTGACCAACAACGACCCCACCGACATCGACTTCGCCGCCGCGACGACGGTGGCGTGGGCCGACGTTGCGCCCGCCAGCGGCACCATTCCCGGCGGCGGCAGCGTCGTGGTGACGGTGAGCCTGAACGCCGCGGCCGACGCCCTGGTCAACGGCCTGTACGCCGGCGCCGTCGACTTCACCAACACCACCAGCGGCGACGGCGACACCTCGCGCCCGCTGCAGCTGACGGTGGGTCTGCCCGAGTTCGTGTACGGCTGGAACCTGGACGTCGACCCCGTCTGGGACATGAACGGCCAGTGGGCCTGGGGCATTCCGACGGGCGTGGCGGGCGACCACGGCCTGCCCGACCCGACCAGCGGCGCCACCGGCTCCTATGTGCTCGGCTACAACCTGACGGGCCCGTACGCGGACAACCTGCCCGCGACGCACCTGACGACGACGGCCATCGACTGTTCGGAGATCTCGGCCACGAGCCTGCGCTTCCAGCGCTGGCTGAACGTCGAGCAGCCGGCCTACGACCACGCGTCGGTCTCGGTGAGCAACGACGGCGTGAACTTCCAGCAGATCTGGACCAACGGCTCGGAGATCACCGACAGCGCCTGGATGCCGCAGGAGTTCGACATCAGCGCCGTCGCCGACGGCGAGGCCACGGTGTACGTGCGCTGGACAATGGGCACGACCGACAGCTCGTGGTACTACGGGGGCTGGAACATCGATGACATCGAGATCTGGGGTCTGCCGAACCCGGTCTCGGCGGCGAACGACCTGCCGGCCTCGCGCCTGGGTGTCGATTCGTACCCGAACCCGTTCAACCCCATGACCCGGATCCGCTTCAACCTGGCGCAGGCCGGCCACGCCACGATCCAGGTCTTCGACCTGCAGGGGCGCCACGTGCGCACCCTGGTCGACGGCGCCCAGCCCGCCGGTCCGGGCGAGGTCGTCTGGGACGGCACCGACGGCGAGGGCCGCAAGGTGTCCAGCGGCGTCTACTTCGCGCGGGTGGCTTCCGGTGGCCAGGCCGCGGACCACAAGATGGTGCTGCTGAAGTAGTCCCCGGTTCCCGACCGGCTCGCCCAGCCCCGACCCGCTCCGGCGGGTCGGGGCTTTCGTTTGGCGGCGGACCGGGGGCGGGGTATGATGCCGGGACCGCCGCCCCTTCCGACTCCGCCAGAGGTGAGACCGCCATGACCGACACCGCCTTCCTCTCCGGCCGCCGCA
>JAGRNP010000082.1 GCA_020440705.1 bacterium
TCGCCGGGCCAGCGGTCGGCCCGGCGCCCCGCCTCCTCGGCCGCCACCACCACGTTGGCGAAGTCGGCCGCCTCCTCGATGCGCGCGGCCAGCCGCTCGGGCCGGTGCAGGCGACGCCAGGGCCGCAGCAGCCAGCGCCAGGTCAGGGCCCCGATCACCGCGGCCAGGGACAGGCTCAGCCCCCAGCCGTTGAAGGCCCCCGGACCGGTCTCGCCGCCGACCGCCCAGGCCGAGCCGAGCACGAGCAGCCCCACCGCCGCGCCCCAGCGCAGCAGCCCGTGGGCCAGGGCCCGGCGGCGCACACGCCCGTGCAGCCGCTGCAGGCGGGTGCGGAACAGGAGCGCGGGGTCTGGGGACGGACGGGTGTTCATGCGGTCTTTCCGGTTCAGGGATGGGTCAGGGCGTACATCAGGACGTTGACGGCCATGCGCGCGGCGGCCTCCCGGACCTCGGGCGGGTCGCCGTGCACGTCGGGGTCCTCGAGCCCGTCGCCGATGTCCGACGACCAGCTGTAGAACAGGACCAGCCGACCGTTCCTCGATACGCCGTAGCCCTGGGCGGGTTCCCCGTCGTGCTGGTGGATCTTCGGCAATCCGGGCAGGACATAAAACGAACTGTAGATCGGGTGGTCGCTCCCGAGGGGCACCAGCTCCTCTTCGGGATAGAGCTCGGCCACCAGCCGCCGGAACGACGGGTCCAGACCGTAGTTGTCGTCGGCGTAGAGGAAGCCGCCGGCGTCGAGGTAGCGGCGCAGGGTGCGGCGGTCGGCGTCGTCCAGGGCGATGCGCCCGTGGCCCGACACGTACAGGAAGGGGTAGCGGTGGAGATCCTCGCTGTCGAGGGTCACCACGGCATCGGTGTCGGCCGTGGGCACGCCGGTGCGCTGCTGGAACGTCTCGAGCCAGTTGGGCAGGCTGCTCGGATCGCAGTACCAGTCGCCCCCGCCGTCGTAGTGCAGCCGCGCGATGCGCACCCGGCCCAGCGACTCGGAGCCGCAGGCGTCCGGGACGGCTCCCAGCAGGAGCACGCAGGCCCACGTCAGCAAGGCGGCGCACAGGGGTCTCACGGTTGTCCTTCCTCGTCGTCGGCCACGCGCGGCAGGGTGAGCTCGGCCACGGCGCCCGGACCGTCGTCCCGGTTGGCGAGCGTGATCGTTCCGCCCATGCGGTCGGCCAGGTTGCGGCAGATCACCAGCCCCAGCCCCGTGCCCTTGCTCTTGGTGGAAAAATACGGATCAAACAGGCGGTCAGCCACATCGGCCGGCAGACCGGCCCCGTTGTCGCGCCAGACCAGGGTCAATGACCGCGCCGCCACCCGCCAGGAGACCTCGACCCGCAGGGGCACCCCGGGGCGCGCGGCGTCGAGGCTGTTCTGGGTCAGGTTGCCCAGGATCTTCCGCAGCGAGGCCACGTGGGCCCGCACCGGGGGCAGGGCCCGCGTCTCGCACCGCACGATCTCCTCTGCCGCATCCGGGGCGTAGCCCGCCGCCACGTCGCGCACCAGGGCGAGCAGGTCGACGGGCTCGGTTTCCAGTTCGCCGGGCCGGCCGAGCAGGCTGAACTCCGACGCGATGCTCCGCAGCAACTCGACCTGCTGCAGCACCCGCTCCACCGTCTCCGGGACGATGCGGTCGAGCTGCGGATGGGCGTCGCGCCAGGCCTGGCCCAGCAGCTGCACCGAAAGCTGGATCGGCGTGAGCGGGTTCTTGATCTCGTGGGCCACCTGCCGGGTGAGCTCGGCGTTGAGGGCCATCTTCTTGGTGGCCAGGAACTCGGTGATGTCCTCGAAGACGAGCATGGTGTCGACCCGCCCGTCGGGCAGGGCCAGGGGCGCGAGGGCGCCGCGCAGGGTGCGCCGGTTGTCGTCGCTGACGAGCTCGCCCGTGATCCGGTCGCGCCCCGGCGCCAGGGCACCGAACCGCGCCAGCAGGTCGCGGGCGGCGCCGTCGTCCGGCCGGCCGGGCAGGAAGTCGGCCAGGATGCTCCGGCCGGCCGGGTTCAGCACCCCCACCCCGTCGTCGCCGAGGACGGCCACGCCCACGGTCACGCGGGCGAGCACCGTGGCCAGGAAGCGCTCCCGGGCGGCCAGATCGTCGCGCGCCTTCTGCAGCTCCGAGCGCATGGAGCCGAAGGCCCCGGCCAGGCGCCCGACCTCGTCGCGACCCGCGTCGGGCAGCGGCGCCTCGAAGTCCCCCTGGGCCAGGGAGCGGGTCGCGGTCAGCAGGAGCCGCACCGGGCGGAAGATGTTCCACGACAGCAGCAGGGCCATGATCAGCGCCGTCAGCAGGATGAGGTTCGCCAGTCCGGCGAGGAAGAGGATCGTCGCGTTGCGCTGGTTCTCGTACTCGACCTCGCGATCCGGAAAGGCCAGGTTCAGCACGGCGGGCTGGGCATCGCGTCGCAGCGCGCCGGCGGGCGAGCGGGACAGGGAGGTCAGCGGCCGCGCCGCGGTGAACGCGAACGGCCGTCCGGGCGAGGCGAACACGCTCGGGCCCACGGGGTGGTCGAGCACCGCGACCATCTTGGCCGGCGCCGCGAGCAGGGGCACGGTTCCCGCGAAGACCGTGGCCGGATGGCTCGCCAACAGCGGCCGCCCGTCGACGTCGATGGTGAGCTGGCCGCCGACGAGGTCGGCGAGTCCACGCACCAGGGCCTTGTCCAGGCGCTGCCGGTAGAAGAAGAAGCCGTTCGTCTGCACCTGCGCGTGTCCGGGACCGACGGTGTCGGTGCCGGCGGCGGCGGCCCAGTCGCCCAGGTCGATGGGAATGAGCACGCCGACGAAGACATCGTCGTCGTCGCGCACGACCACCATGGGCGAGTCGCGCCCGGCCTCGAGCAGGGCCCGGGCCTCCTCCGGGGTGAGGTCGCTGAGCGTCTCGTCCAGGAGCAGGCGGCCGTCCGCGGCGAAGACCATGCCCTGCCGGATGGCCTCGGTGCCGAGGGGGCGCTGGCCCGACAGGCGCCCGCGCATGAGGTCGTCCATGTATTCGCTGTCCACCAGCGACCGCGCCTGTTCCCCGAGCAGGGCCCGCAGCTGCTCGACCGCCAGGGCCAGCCCCGCCCGGGTGCGCGTCTGGGCCTCGCCCCGCACCCGTTCGTAGCCCACCTGGTCGACCGACATGCCCACGAGCACGAGCAGCACCAGGCCCAGGAGCAGGTAGCCGGCGAGGAAGCGCTCCTGGAAACCGAGGCGCCAGCCGCCGGTGTCGCGATCGCCCCACAGCCGCCGCCAGATCTGCACGCCCACGAACAGGACGAAGAAGAACACGAGATCGAGCAGCATCAGGCGCGAAAGGTCGAGCACGTCTTCGCGCAGGCGCGTGCGGCGGAGCCCGAGCAGGAACCCTTCCCCCTCGCTGCGCGCGTAGGCGGGCGGCAGCGCCTTCCACAGGCACAGCCACTCGTCGCCACCGGCCCGGATCACGGCCCAGTCCCGCTGCCCCCGCCGCAGTTCGGCCAGGGCGCGGTCGGCCGCCGGCTCGGGCACGCCCACCGGCCCGGTGTCGACCCAGCCGCCGGCGTCGGCCAGCATGAGGATGACCGGCCGATTCACCTCGGCCCGCGGACGATAGCGGCCGAGCCGGGCCCCGGCGTCGCCGGCGAGGGACTCGGTCAGGGTCGTCACCCGCCACGAGCGGATCGGCAGGTCGACGCGCAGCCAGCCGCGACCGTCGGCCCGCTCGGCCTCGGCCGTCAGGATCTCCTCGTCGCCGCCGGGATAGCGTCGGCGCTCGACCCGGAACAGGAACTCGGTGCGGACGTCGGCCGGCACGCCCGACATGTCGACCCACGGTCCCCGCGTCACGACCTCGTACACGCCGGTGTTCATGAAGCCGAGGGCGAAGTAGCTCTCCTCGGTGTTGGCCGCGTCGATGAGCTCCACGGCGCACTGCTGGCCGAGATCGGCCAGGGCCGAGCCCCGGTACAGGCGCCACGCCGCCTCGTCCTTCCAGAGATCCCCGCCGGCGGCGACGGCCTCGCGCCGGTCACGTTCGACCATGTCGACCAGCACCGTGCCGAGCAGGAAGCGGGGCCAGTCCGGGTCGGCCTCGGTCATGCGTGTGCCCCGGTTGTCGAGCCACGACCGCTCGGCCGCGTCGTACACCTCCCGCAGGGCCGTGTACGATCCCACGACCGCCACCAGCAACAGCACCGGCCAGACGAAACGACGCAGGAAGCGGGGGTGCGAGCGCAGCGAGGGCGCCGCGAACCACGCCCCGCCCGCGAAGAGCACGGCGGCCGCATGGGAGGCCCACCACATGGTCCCGCCCCACCAGCGCGTCAGCAGGGCCGCCACCAGGGCCGCGACCAGGGCCGCCAGGGCGCCGCCGCCGAGCCACCCCACCCGGGCCGCCGGTGCGGGCCAGCGGCCGCCGCCGAGGAGCACCATCGCCAGTCCCACGACCACCAGCCCCAGCAGGGCCAGCACGAGTTGCAGGCCCCAGAACGCGAGGGCATCGACGCTCACGCCGGTGCCGATGAGACGCGGGTTGGCGTTGTCGGCCACGAGGCGCGCCACGAACATGAGACTGCCCGACAGGCCGCCCGCCGCCACGCCGAACAGCAGGCCGCCGACCGGATGCGGCCCCAGCAGCGGCGGCCGGGCCTCGCCCTCGCCATCCGCCCCCGACAGGCCCCGCCGCCGCAGCAGCACCCACACCGTCACCGCCACGACCATCGCGCTGACCACCGCATCGGCCGTCGAGGCGAACCAGCCGCCGGCGAACGGGGTGGCGAAGTAGGCCGGATCGGCGAGGCTCAGCCACGAACCCGGCGTCGCAGGGAACGCCGCGTCGGGCAGGGCCGCCCCCACCCAGCGGAGCGCGTCGGCGCGGGCCAGCACCATGCGGCCCGCCCACAGGGCGAGCACCAGCGCGCCGACGCCGCCGGCCAGGCGAGCGAGCCCCGCGCAGGCCACGGCCCAGGCCAGCAGGGCCGCCAGCAGCAATCGGGCCCGGCTCACGTTGCGCTGCTCGGCCGGCGACTCGGGGCGGGCCAGCAGATGGGCGTAGGGCGCGCCGCCGTCCGGGCCGAAGCCCACCTGCTCGATGAGCAGGCCGGAGTCGTCCATGGAGAGGGCCGGATCGTCCACGGCGCCGACGACCATCTCCACGTCCGCGTCGAGGCTCTTCAGGTCCGGCAGCGCCAGGCGCACCTGCAGTTCGAGGATCTCGCCCGTGGCGAGCACGGTCATCTGCTGCAGGATCCAGCCCTCGCGTCCGGGACGCAGGGACCGCCGCCATTCCGGCAGGTCGGGCGGCGCCGTGCGCGCCTTCGTCGTCCCGAGCGGCTCGACGTTCCCGCACCACGCCATCCGCTCGCCGTCGCGCCAGAGGATGGCCCCGGCCGGCAGCTCGAGACCGGCGGCGCGCCACGCGGCGGGCCAGGCTTCCAGATGCCGGAAGAGATCGCCGCCCCGGGGCGGCACCGTGTCGGCCGGCGCGGGCGACACCGACCGGGCCGCCAGATCCAGGGCCGCCACCGGCGCGCCGTCCTCCCACCAGGCCACCACCGCTGGCGCCACCGCGGCCGCCCGCGCAACGGCCCGATCGAGGGCCGCCGAATGGTCGGCGGGCCGGGCGGGCGCCCGGCTCGCCACCAGGTTGTAGGCCAGGGAGGTGCCGAGCAGCACCGCCACCGCAAGCAGGGAGAGCAGGCGCCAGAGGAGGCGCTCGCGGTCGGCGTGGTCGTCGCGGCGGCGAGGCGTCAGGGCGAGGGCCAGGGCGACGCCGCCGCCCAGAAGCGTGAACAGCCAGGGCAGGGGCAGCCGGGGTGCCGTGGCGCCGGTGCTGCCCGCATGCAGCAGAACGCCCTGCCCCACGAGGCAGAGCATTCCGACCAGCGCCAGCGCCCGGGCCCGCAGCCCCTCCATGTGACGGCCTCCTACCGGATCGTGTTGATCTCCGCCAGTTTCCACGCATCGTCCTCCCGCACCAGCGTGCAGACGAGCTTGAGGACCTCGACGTGTTCGGAGTCGGGCCGGCGGCGCTTCCAGGTGGCCATGCCGTGCACCCGCTCACCGGCGGTGGCGTCCTGCATCATCTCGAACTCGAAAAGGAGGGTGCGATGGGCCCGAAAGACGTTGCGGAAGTAGTAGTACGCCTGGCTCGGGCTGTAGTGGTTGACGCGCCCGCCGGACGGCCCCGCCGTCACGCGCAGGCCGTCGCCATGGACCAGACCCGCGAGGGTCTCCTCGTCCCCATCCTCCCAGGCGGCGGCCAGCCGTCCGAACACGGCGCGCGGGGCGACGACCTCGCCGTCCCGCTCCTTCACGATGCGGGCGACGGCGGGGTGGGCGCTCCCGACGACCAGCAGCCCGACGACCAGCAGCAGGCCGAACCCGGCGGGTCCGACGGGAAGGGCGCGGCGGCGGGGAAACGCGTTCACAAGGGGCAAAGACGATCTCCATCGGTTCAGGGCGACCGCGAGGGACGCGGCTCGGTCTCCGCGACCGGGCAAGGGCCATGCCAAGGAGCGCGCCGACCGGATCGGCCCGGAATCGGGGCGCAGCCCCTTGAGCGGGCTTCCAGGCGACAAAAAACTCCACCATCCCGCATCCGGATGGCCATCCGGTCCCGGACACCGTGCCCAAAAGGCCGCACATTGGCGACTTCCGGGGACAGGGCCCAGCGGCCTCAGCTGACGACTTCGACCTGCTCCCGGTAGAAGATTCCCCGGGCTTCGAGCCCCTCCCGCAGGGCATCGACGAGGCCGAATTCGGCGCCGAGATACTCGGGCGGCGAGATTCCCACCCGGGTGAAGCGGCCCGCGGCGATGAGCCGCGCGGTCATGGTCGCGGTGTAGCCCGTCGTCCGGGCCATGGACGACACGCCGTGCTCGAGGTCGGCGTGGTCGAGCAGGTCGTAGACGTAGCGCAGCCGCTGCCCCTTGCGCTCGCCCTCCACCTCGATGCGCATGACGGTCAGGTCCCCTTCTCCCTCGTGCATCTCCCACATGGGGAACAGGAGCCGGCCGGTCAGGTCCACGGGGCGCACCGCCTGTCCCCCCACGTCCACCGGCTCGGTGCCGAAGAAGCCGCACTCGCGCAGCAGGGCCATCTTCTCGGCGTGGCCCGGATAGCGCAGGGTCTTCTCCTTCATATGGGGCGCCCCGATGGTCCGCACCAGGGTGCGCAGGCCGTCGGTGTTGAAGGCCTCGAGGGTGCCGACGCCCGGCAGGTGCACCAGTTCCGGATCCGAGAGCGCCGGCCGCACGACCTCCCGACCGTGCTCGATGTAGCGGGCCGGGCGGGTGTACTCCTCGATGACGTCGACGGGGGAGAACACCGCCTTGTATTCCCAGGGCCACTCGCGCACCTCGGGCAGCCCGCCCACGAGGACCAGCACGCGCTCGAGGCGGTCCAGCTTGCGGTGCAGGCGGCCGATCAGGGCGCTGCCCATGCCCGGGAACACGCCGCAATCGACCACGGCCACGACCCCGCGCTCGCGCGCGAGGGCGTCCAACGCGAAGGGATCTTCGGGAAAGAAGGCGATGTCGACCACATTGCGGCCGGCGTCGATGACGGCCTCGAGCGTGCGGAAGCCCAGGTGGCCGGGCACCGCGCCGACGACCAGATCGGCGTCGGCGATCACCTCGCGCACCGCTGCGGGCGACGCCAGATCGGCCTGACGGGTCGCCACGTCGGCCTGGGCCGCCAGGGCCTCGAGCACCGCCGGATCCCGATCGACGACCGTGACGTCGTGTTCGTCGTCGCCCGCCAGATCACGGGCCATGGGCCCCCCCACGAGGCCCCCGCCCAGGACATGGATCCGCATGGGACCATCCCTCCGTCACGACCCGCACATGGGCCTAAAGATTGTCAGTAAGGTGTCGAAACTTGATTCATGATGAGATACGACACCGTGCTCCGCAGCCTGATCCTCACGACCGCCCTGGCCCTGGCCGGGACGGTCGTCGCCGCGCCAGCGGCCCATGAGGCCGCCTCCTGCAAGCAGTGCCATATTGGCACAAGCGAGGCGGGCGGCAAAGCCCCGAATAGCCGCTGCACCGGCTGCCACGGCGCCGCCGGGCGACCCGCCGACGCCGGCCCGGATTTCGGATTCCACCGCGACGCCGGCCGCGCCTGCGTCGACTGCCACTCGTTCCACACGCCGGAGACCATGCTCACGGCCGCCGGCCCCCTCGACCTCGCCGGCGCGCGGCAGGCCGATCCGGCCCACTGCTTCGCCTGCCACGCCGCGGGACTGGACCGCTCGAAGCTGAACGGGGCCCACCTGCAGGCGGCGGCGGTCTATCACGCGAAAGGGGCCGATCTGCACGGGGAAAGCCCCTCCCGCGGGTGCCTGAACTGCCACGACCAGGGCTCGGATTCGGCCTGGATGGCCGCCACCGAGGAGACGCCGCTCACGTTCGCGACCCACGCGTCCCACCCCATCGACGTGCTGGTCCGGCCAGGCTCCGGCTGGGGCGCCCGGCGCCTCCGGGAGGAGATCGACCCGCGCATCCCGCTCTTCGACGGACGTCTGGCCTGCCAGTCCTGCCACGACATCACCGCCGAGACCAAGGACCTGGTGCGGGCCATCCCCACCCCCAAGGCCCTGTGCCTCGGCTGTCACGAGGTGGGCCCGGCCGCCTCGCCGGACCGACCCGCCGCAGCGCCCCTGCTCGCCGTGCGGAACTGATCCCAGTTCTCATTCTCATCCGCAATAAATTCCTACAAAATCAGGGGATTTCGCCTTTAAAAAATTGATCTCCCCCTCTTTCTCTGTTATTTTTTTAACCACGCCACAGGCCCGCGGAGAACCCCACTCCCCTCGCCTGCCGGTGGCGCTAAGACCTTGCAGGACGGAACTCCAGCCTGCGCCATGCCGTCGGTCGGCGCGCTCCCCGGCGCCGATCGCGAGGGAACCGACACCGGATGCCTGCTTTGGCCAAGACCAGTCGAAATCCCAGCGCCCGCTTCGCTCCGCGCCTCGGTGGTCTCGCGGTCGGCTGCGTGCTGCTCGCGGGAGCGCTGCCGGCCGCAGCGATCGACGGTCGTCTCGACGTGCGCCAGACCCACCAGGAAGGTCGCAGCGGCACTCTCGCCTACCAGACCGACAACCTGCGCGAGGTCTACTCCCTCGGGGAACGGGCCAGCCTCACGTCGCGCCTCTATTTCTCCCTCGACGCCCTGGTGCGGCGCGAATCCCTCGAGTCGACCTCGCTCTTCGCGACGACCACGTCCGACCGCACCTCGCTGCTGCCCAACGCCACGCTCACCTACCGCACGGACCACCACCGCCTCGGCCTGACCGGTCGCGCCACGCGCACGGACCAGGTGCGCACGGGGCAGGCCGATCAGCGCGACGAGTACCTCGACGCCACCGCCTGGTACAACGGCACCTGGGCCACCTGGCAGCTCGACGCCTCGGTCCAGGAAACGGCCTCGTGGCGCTACGCCGTGGGCAGCGACCGCGAGAACCGCGAGCACAACCTGGGCGCCACCGCCATCTGGGACATGTCGCCCCGCGACCAGTTCTCGTACCGCTTCGCGCGCTCCCGGCAGGACGCCGAATCTCAGGGCGTCCATACGACCTTCACCACGAACAACGCCCAGTACCGGGGCGACCACGGCTTCGCCGACGGGCGGGGCCGTTTCTCGGTCCACGCCCTGGCCAACCACTTCCGGCAGCAGGATCGCCGCGACGACCAGTTCAGCCTCGTCTACGTGCCGCCGGCCCTGGGCAGCTACACCCTCGACGACACGCCCGAATCCCTCGATCCGCTCGAGGACGACCCCGTGGCCGTGCCCGACCTCATCGACAACGACCGCGACACGCCGACGGCCGTCGACCTCGGCGACAACGCGTCGGTGGTGCGCGAGTTCGGCGGCGACTACCGCAACATCGCCCTCGATTTCGGCGAACCCCGCGAGGTCTCCGAACTGCGGCTGTACGTCGACCGGCGGGTCGACTTCCCCGGCCTGATGCAGTGGCTCGTCTACGCCAGCGACGATCCGGACGGCCGCGACTGGAGCGCCGGTCCCCCGCGGTCGGCGTACACGGTCAGCTACTTCGAGAACGAGACCGGACGGCAGGGCTGGCTCGTGCGCTTCACGAGTCCCGTCTCGCATCGGCGCTTCAAGCTGGTGAACGTGAAGATCGGTCCGGTCGCACCGGATCTCTTCGTCACGGAATTCGAACCCTGGGCCACGTCCGTCGGCACCACGCCCGACCGCACCTCGTCGGTGCTCAATGCGCGCGTGAACGCCCAGGCCGAATACGACCTGACGCGGCGGCTGACGGCGCGTCTGTCCACCAACATCAACAACCGCTACTACGACGAGGACGAACGCGACCTGCGCGGCCTGGCCTGGGTGGCCGGCCTGACCCAGCGCTGGGACACCTGGACCCTGATGGGCCAGTACGAATCGCACACGCTGCGCGGCGAGACCCGGCAGGACACCAAGTCCAATTCGCAGCTCGTCTCCCTGACCCGCACCGGCGACCGGAACCTGATCCCGCGCTTCAGCTGGAATCGCACCGTGGACGAGAGCTTCATCAACCAGCACGAGACGAACAACTTCACCGGCGACGTGACGTGGCGCATCGCCCCCCTGCTGGTGTTCTTCCAGAAGGTCAGCTACGGCCTGCGCGACGATCCCACCCTCACCGCGACCGCCAGTTCCTGGGTGCTCGTGTCCGAGCTGCGGGGCACGCCGCGGCCGAGCGTGCGCTTCGAGCTGCGCCGCTCCGACCGCTGGGTCAGCGAGGAGGCCGCGGCCGACTACCGCACCTTCAACGACACCGAACTGAACGTCTCCTGGTCGCTGCTGCCGCTGCTCCAGCTGTCGAGCCAGGCGGTGTACCAGCAGCGCGAGGAAGACGACTGGTTCTACCGCAACACCCTGACCTGGACGCCGCTCACGGGCGGCTCCATGCTCTTCCGCTTCTTCGTGAACCACCAGGAGGACACGCGCACCGACTACCGGCAGCGCGGCGGCGGCGCGAGCGTCACGTGGCGCCCCCGTCCGCGCCTGGACCTGTTCGCGAGCGTGGACAAGAGCATCGTCGACCAGCTCGGCGAGCGGAACGATCCGCTCAGCTACACCCTGCGGGGCGCTTGGAGTTTCTAGGGCGTCGCCGGCAGGGCGACGCGGACACCGGAGGGCCCTGGGCCCGGGAGGAACTGAGGATGAGGACCCTGATCACCGCCACCGTGGCCGTCGCCCTGCTGCTGGGGAGCCTGGCCGGCTGCTCCCCCGGCACCTCGTCGTACGTGCGGACCGACGTCGACTTCAGCTTCATCGGCACGGTCGCCGTCTATCCCTTCCGCAACCTCACCCAGGACGTCCATGCGGCGCCCCGCGTGCAGTCGATCTTCCTCTCGGAGCTGCTGCAGCAGGATGCGGTCCGCGTCCTCGAAGCCGGTCAGGTGCTCGATGCCATGGTGCAGCTGCGTCTCGGCCCCGACTCCGAGCCCACGCCCGCCCAGATGCAGGAACTCGGCAAGCTCACCGGCGCCGACGCCATCTTCTTCGGCACCGTCGAGGAGTACGGCCTGGACCGCACCGGCGGGGACGCCGCCTACGCCGTGACCGCGCGCTTCACCCTGGTCGAGACACAGACGGGCGCCCTGGTCTGGAACGCCCAGTCCCGCGCCGACGGCGGCAGCCTGTGGCGCAGCCTCTTCGGCGGCAGCTCCGCCTCCCTGTACGACGTGGCCCGCCGCGTCGTGCGCGACGCCCAGGAGACCCTGTTCTGATGCGCGGACGTCGGGGCATGACCGTGGTCCTGTGCGCCGTCCTGCTGGGGTCGGCGGCGGTCCCGTGCGCGGCGCGGGCCCAGGCCGCTGCGCCGGCCGATTTTCTGGCCGGACCGGCCACGGCGGTCCTCTTCTTCGTGGAGGGCCAGCCCCACGCCGGCATGCCCGCCGCGGTGGCCCGGATGCGCCGCTTCACCCTCGCCCGCACGGCCACCCTGCTGGCCGAGGCCGGCCGCCCCGTGGTCGAGTCCGGGCGCCTCGATGGCCCGCGCCGCGAGTGGCGGGTGCGCAGCGGCATGAATGTCGGCGCCGGGTTCCTCGACGCCTGCCGCCGCGACGCCGGTGCCGCGGAACTCGTGCTGCTGACCCTCGTGAGCCGCCCCGAACGGCTGGTCCTGATGGGCCGCCTGATCGGCTGCGCCGACGGCTCGCTGCGCGCCGTCGCCATCGCCGAGGGCGACGTGCCCCGCGCCACCGCGAACGCCGCCCTGGCCGCCGTGGGCGACACCACGGCCGCCCCGACCTTCGACGACCCCGCCGATCGCGCCTGGCAGCGGGATCTGGCCGACCTCGCGGCCGCGGTCGTCGCCGAGCTCCTGACGCCCCGCGCCGTGACCGCCGACGACGTGATCCTCTTCCTGCCGGCCAGCGGCGTCGGCACCAACGCCGACGCCGATCTCGCGGCCACCCACCTGTACCTCAGGGGCGCGCTGGCCGAGAACCGCTGGCGCATCGTCGATCCGGCGGTGGCCGTGGTCGCCCTGCAGACGGCCGGCCTGCAATCGCGCTGGGTGGGCGCGGAGGCCCGGCGGCTGCTCGAGAAGGACTTCGGCGCGCGCAGCGTCATCCTTTCCGAGCTCATTTCGTTCGACGCCACCCGCCGTGGTCCCGCCAGCGTCACGGTCGCCTTCGACGCCGCCCCGAGCCTGGCCATCCGGGACTTCCTGCTCTCGCTGCGCCTGGTCGACCTGCGCACCGGCGGCATCATCGCCGCCGACCAACTCTTCGTGGACACATCCCGGCGGGCCGGCTGGTTCGGTCGCCGTTTTCACCGCACCCTGCTGCAGGAGATCGACATCGCTTCGCGCGAGCTCTGGCAGGACTTCCTGAAGGACCTGGAGGACAACTGACATGACCCGCACTCTCGCTCGCCTCGTCGTCGCCGGACTCGTGCTCGTGGCCGCCCTGCCGGCCGCCGCCGCCGCGAACGACGCCCGCCCCATCGCCATCGTCGGCGAGGACACGCTGACGACGACGGACGTCCGGATCGAGCTCGGCCTGATGAAGCAGCGCCGCCAGGACGACGGCCCCACCATGCGGCCCGAAGCCGCCCAGGTGCTGCGCCGTCTGGTCCAGAACCGGCTCGTGATCCAGGAGGGCTACCGCATGGGTCTGCAGGACGAGTTCGTCGTGGCCAATCCGGTCAAGGAGTTCGTCATGACCCGGGCCATGGCCGCCTACCTCGACTCGGTCGCGCTGAGCGTCCCCGCCGACCAGGCCCACGACTACGAGGTCCGGCGCCTGGCCGTCGCCGACCACATGCGCGACCTCTACGCCATGTACCACGTGCAGGTCGACTCGAGCGTGCTCGCCAGCCTCGACTACGGGCGCGACGACGACGCGTACCAGCAGCAGCTGCGGGAGGATCCCCGGGTCCTGGCCGTCGTGCCCAAGGGCACCCTCACCGTGGCCGGCTTCTCGCGCATCATGCGCTTCAAGGAGTACCACGGCCTGGTCGGCAAGCCCGACGCCGCCGAGCGCCGCGACGAGGTCTTCCGCAACTGGGTCGCCGAGGCCACCCTCGCCCACCACCTCCAGCTGCAGGGCACCCTCGAGCGGCCGCCCTTCACCCTGATGCAGGAGCGCTTCGAACGCGATCTGGTGCTGCAGGAAGCCCTGCGCGTCCTGCTCGAATTCGACTTCGCGCCGAGCGACGACGAGGTGCAGGCCTTCTACGAGGAGAACATCGCCGAGTACACGCCGCCGGCCATGGTGAGGATGGCCTCGCTGAAGGTCGCCAACGCGGAGCAGGCCGAGCGGCTGCGCGAGAAGGTCCTGGGCGGCACGCCCATCGACTGGCTGCGCAAGAACGACGACACGGTGATCGACGGCCCGCCCCCGTTCCCCACCGACTTCTACGCGCCCGAGAAGCTCAACATCGCGCCCGAGAACGTCGAGGCGGGCTACGTGCCCAACGCCTACCAGGTGCCCAGCGGCTGGGTCGTGGCCCGCGTCGAAGAGGTGCAGGCCCCGACCCCGCGTCCGCTCGCGTCCTGCCGCAACGAGGTGCTCAGCCACCTGAAGGCGGCCCGCACCCGCGACCTGATGATCACCATCATCGACCGCCTCGAGGAGGCGACGCCGGTGACGGTCATGCCCGACGCCGAGGCGTCCGTCGCCGCCGTGATCGAGGAATTCATCGCCGACCAGCGGGACGACGATTCCGCGCCCGCCGACGGCGCGCCCGCCACCGCGACCCCCGCATCCCCCGGCCAGGAGGGCTGAACGTGTTCGTCCCGAGGAGCAACCCCATGTTGAACGCCGCCCTCGCGGCCGTCCTGGCGATCGTGCTCGCCGGACTCGCCCCCGCCCCCGCCGCGGCGGCCGGCTTCAAGGCCAAGTCCTGCGTCGACTGCCACGAGGACACCCGGGCCGAGCTCAAGCGCAAGAACGCCCACGAGCCGTTCCGCAGCGAGGACTGCGAGAGCTGCCACATCCGGCACGGCGTCATCGGCAAGCTCGTCCTCAAGGAGCAGGGCAACAACCTGTGCCTGACCTGCCACGAGGAGATCGCAGCCAGCCTCGAGCAGGAGTTCGTCCACCAGCCCATGCGCCAGGGCGGCTGCGCCTCGTGCCACGACGCCCACGGCTCGGGCCAGGAGATGCTGCTGACCGCGGAGCGGGGCGAGTTCTGCGTGAGCTGCCACGACGGCGACCGCTTCAACCGCCGCAACGTGCACAAGCCCCTGGCCAAGGACGGCTGCATCGCCTGCCACGCGCCCCACGGCACGGCCTTCGCCGGCCTGCTGCGCCAGGAATCCGACGCCCTCTGCGCCTCCTGCCACGACGATGCGCGGAAGCTGGCCGGCAAGCACCCCGGCATGGAGGGTCGGCTCTCCGACTGCGTCTCCTGCCACGACCCCCACAGCTCGGACGAGGACAAGCTGCTCTACGCGGTGCAGCACGCGCCGGTGGCCGACGGCGACTGCACCTCCTGCCACGAGACCGCGGCCGACGGCTCCTTCGTGCTCGCCGGAGACGCGAGCGAGCTCTGCGTCGCCTGTCACGACGACGTGAGCGGCGGCGCCAAGGTGGCCCACGCCCCGGTGGCCGACGGCGAATGCCTCGAGTGCCACGCCCCCCACGGCAGCCCCGAAGCGGGCATGCTGGTAGCCCCCGAGAAGAAGGTCTGCCTCGCGTGCCACGACGCGGTGCCGTTCTCGTACGCGGTCGTCCACGGTCCGGTCGCCGACGGCGAATGCGCCGTCTGCCACGCGCCCCACGGCGGCGATCATCCGGCCCTGCTGGCCGACGCGGTGAACACCGTGTGCCTGGAATGCCACGACGACGTGGCGCCGGCGGCCGACCACGCCGGCCCGGTCCACGCGCCCCTGGTCAAGCGCGACTGCACCGTCTGCCACGACCCCCACAGCTCGCCCGAGGCGAAGCTGTTGAAGACCGATGCCGGCGGCCTGTGCCTCGGTTGCCACGCCTCGGTGCGGCTCGAGATCGCCTCGACGTCGTCCCACGAGGTCGTCGCCAAGGGCGAGTGCCTGGCCTGCCACGCCCCCCACCAGGCCGACCAGGCGGGGCTGCTGAACGAGGCGCCCGAAACCCTGTGCCTCGGCTGCCACGCCTCGCTGGCCTCGACGCCGGACGGCGGCAGCCTCCACGCCCCCACCGGCGAGGGCGCCTGCCTCGACTGCCACGCACCCCACGCCAGCGAGCAGCCCGATCTGCTGCTCGCCGCGCCCGAAGCCGTGTGCCTCGAGTGCCACGACCAGGGCCAGGACGCCACGCCGGGCTTCGTGCCCCACCGCCCGGTGGCCGACGGCGACTGCACGGCCTGCCACAGCCCCCACAACTCGGCCCAGGAAGCCCTGCTCGTGGTGCCCAGCGCCAACCTGTGCAAGCTCTGCCACGAGGACATCGTCGACGAGACGGGGGTCCGGTCGCTCCACGCCCCGGCCCAGGACTCCTGCCTCGACTGCCACCTGGCCCACGGCGGCCAGGGCCGCGGCTTCCTCGCCGGCGAGGTGCCCGCCCTGTGCTTCACGTGCCACGACGAGTCCGGCTCCTCGTTCCGCGAGGCGCACCAGGACCGCCCCGCCGACAGCCTCGACTGCCTCGGCTGCCATGATCCGCACAAGTCGACCGAGCCCGGCCTGCTGCATCCCAACGTGCACGAGCCCTTCGCCGACCGCGACTGCAGCACGTGCCACGAGGACGGCAGGCAGCCGGTCACCGACCAGCTCAGCCTCTGCCTCGACTGCCACGACGGCCTGCCGCCGCTGGAGGGCGAAGGCTGGGTCGAACACGCCCCGTTCGTCGGCGGCGAGTGCGCCGAGTGCCACAACCCCCACGTGGCGGCCGGCCAGCACCTGCTCGCATCCGACCGCGTGGTCGACACCTGCAGCAAGTGCCACGACGCGGCCGACCTCGTCCCCGACATGGCGCTGGCCCACACGCCGGTCCGGGACGGCCAGTGCGCGGCCTGCCACGATCCGCACGCCTCGCAGCACGAAGCCCTGCTCGGCGCGGCGCCCGGCGAAACCTGCGCCGGCTGCCATGCCGCCACCGAGGCCCAGAAGAGTCTCAAGCTGGTGCACAAGCCCTTCGCCAAGGGCCAGTGCCTCAACTGCCACACGGCCCACGGCGGCGTCGCCGAGATGAACCTCAAGCGCGAGCCCCGCGAGCTGTGCGTGCGCTGCCACCGGGGCGAGATGAGCGAGGCCCACCGCGGCTTCGCCGTGAAGGGGACCGACTGCGCCGGGTGCCACGCGCCCCACGCCGCGGACGACCCGGGCCTGCCCCATCCGGTGGTGCACGCCCCCTTCGCCGACCGCGCCTGCAACGACTGCCACGCCGGCCGCACGGCCGCCCTGGCCAAGCCGGAGAAGACCCTCTGCCTGGGGTGCCACGGCGACCTGGCCGAGCTGATCGCCGAGGGCGAGGCCCACGCCCCGCTCAAGGGCGAGGATTCGTGCACCGCCTGCCACGCGCCCCACACGGCGCCCGGACTGGCTCTGTTCCCGCGCAGCCAGCAGGTGGTGTGCGGCACGTGCCACGAGACGCAGGCCGAGACCAACCGCACGGCTCCCCACGCCCACCCCTGGGTCGATGGGAGCAACTGCTCCGCCTGCCATGATCCGCACGTGCGGCCGGAGCTGGTGGCGTCGACGGGTCTGCCCAAGGAGATGTGCCTGAACTGCCACAGCTACCGCGAGCACACCGACCACCCCATGGGCCCGGACGTCATGGACCCGCGGACCGGTCAGGCCATGCGCTGCGGCAGCTGCCACGATCCCCACGGCTCGCCGTTCCCGAAGTTCCTGACCGAGGATCCGGGCGGCAAACTGTGCATCGGGTGCCATACGGACAAGCTGCGCACCAAGCGCGGGTGAACCCGGCCCGTGACGGGGCCATGACAGAACCCTCCCGGAGGGTCGCCGATGACAAGAGAATGACAGGTTCGCCCCGGCGAACCTGTCATTCATTTGTCACCCGATTTGCCAACTTCTTTGTTTGAAGCCGCTTACAAAATCAAAAAACGATACGGAAAATGATTCTCAGCATGGTGTTATTTTTTTCTCAGATCCTTTGACAACGCCCGCTCACGTGGTATGATATCCCCATGACAAACACGTGACGCTTCGTCCGATGATTTGCAGAGAGATCAGAGAAAGGCCCCGAACTTGACCCGCAACGCCCCGACAAACACCCCACAAACGCTCGCCAATGCCGTTTATCTGTTAACGGCCTGCGTCGTCTGTGGTGTCCTGTTGGGGGCGACGGCGGCCCAGGCCCGCCTCGGCTTCCAGTACGCGGGCCAGCTCGAGATCTCCCGCGGCAGCGACGGCGCCCTGCGCCCCGTCTCCGTGACCTGCGACCCCGTCAGCCAGGAGATCGTCGTCACCGACGCCCGTCAGATGGGCATCCACATCTTCAATCCGGCCCGCGTCGAGGTCTTCCGGACCAGCGGCTTCGCCGCACTGGTGGGGCCGGTCGACGCCAGCCTGGACGCCGCCGGCCGCACGGTCTTCCTGCAGCGCCTCGCGGGCCGCGCCCACGCCGTGCGCCGCCTCGATCTCTACGGCGAGCCCGACGGCTTCACCGCCGCGGCCCCGACCGCCGAATTCGATCCCGAGCATCTGCTGGTGACCCATGACGGCCATTACCTGACCCTCGACAGCAACTCGGGCCTCCTGGTCAAGAACGACGCCGACACCGGCGTCGTTCTCTGGTCCAGGAACCTGGGCGGCGAGGCCACCGGCAACAACGGCCTGATGCTCTTCGGTCGCCCCGCCGAGGCCCCCGACGGCCGCATCATCGTCCCGGGCGGCGCCACCCACGTGATCCTGGTGCTGGACGCCCACGGTGCCATCCAGACCGCCTTCGGCCGCTTCGGCTCGTCGCCGGGCCGCCTCGTCTTCCCCGTCGGCGCCGCCTTCGGCCCCCACGGCGAACTGCTCGTCCTGGACCGCATGCGCCACAAGGTGCTGGTCTTCGACGGCACCGACTACGAATTCCAGAGCGAATTCGGCGCCCAGGGCTCGAGCCCGGGCCAGTTCTATCACCCGGTCGCCCTGGCGAGCAGCGCCGACGGCCGGCTCTTCGTGGCCCAGGGCTTCCAGGGCCGTGTGCAGGTGTTCAATATCCTCGCCGACGAGGATCATTGAATAGAGGCCGGCCACGCGCCGGCCAACAGGAGTCGAAGTGTTTCGGACCATGAACTTCAACGGAAGGTGCTCCTCAACCGCCGCGGACCCCGCGTCCGCTCCCTTCAACGTGCGTCAGCACAAGTCCCTTGTATTTGCTCTTGGAGGCAAAACCGTGAAGACTCTGCTCAAAATCACCCTCGTTCTGGTTCTCGGCCTGTCGGCCAGCTCCGTCCTCGCCTTCCATGATGGCGGCGTCGCCGAGTGCGCCGGCTGCCACACCATGCACAACAGCCAGGACGGCGCCCTCGT
>JAGRNP010000083.1 GCA_020440705.1 bacterium
CGGGCCCGCCTACACCGGTCGCGTGCTCGTGATGGACGACGACCGGGACGTGCGGGAGTCCCTCGTCCACATGCTGGCCTCGTTCGGGGTGGCGGTCGAAGGCGTCGCCGACGGCCGCGCCGCCGTCGACGAGTACGTCGCGGCGCAGCGGCGCCGGGAAGGCTACGATCTGGTGTTCATGGACCTGACGGTGCCCGGCGGGGTCGGCGGGCGCGAGGCCGTGCGGCTCCTGCTGGAGAACGACCCCACGGCCCGGGTGATCGTCGTCAGCGGCTACTCCCACGATCCGGTCCTGGCCGACTGCCGGCGCTTCGGCTTCCGCGGCGGCCTGGCCAAGCCGGTCGCCATGGACGACCTCGGCCGCCTGCTCGCGGAGTTCCTGGCGCCGGCCGACGCCTAGGCCGCGTCAGCGCCGGCCGCCGCGGTCGTCCGGACCGGGGTACAGGCCCGCCGCCTTGCGCGCCGAGGTGACGATCCCCCGGATCATGGCCGACGACAGCCCCGCGTGCTCCATCTCGTTGAGTCCCGCGATGGTGCAGCCTCGCGGCGTGGTGACGTGGTCGATCTGGCGCTCGGGGTGGTTGTCCTGCTCGAGCACGAGGGCCGCCGCGCCGAGGGCCGTCTGGGCCGCGAGCTGCAGGGCGTCCTCGGGATGGAAGCCGATCTCGATGCCCCCCTGGCTCGCCGCGCGGATGACGCGCAGGAAGTAGGCGATGCCGCAGGCGCACAGGGCCGTCGCCGGCACCATCATCTCCTCGCGCACGACGAGGGTGCGGCCGAGGGCCTCGAACAGCTCCTCCACCCCGGGCAGGGCCGCCTCGCCCGCGGCGTTGGCCGCCAGGCAGGTCATGGACTGCCCGATGGCCATGGCCGTGTTGGGCATGGCCCGCACCACGGGCATGTCGGCCGGCAGCCGCGGCGCCATGGCCATGATCTCCACGCCCGACACCACCGAGACCAGCACCTGCCGCGCCGGCGCGAGGTCGCGCCCGCACGCGTCCAGCACGCCGTCGAGTTGCTGGGGCTCGACCGCGACCACGACCACGTCGGCGCCCGCGACGGCGGCCCGGTTGTCGTCGGTGACGCGGAAGCCGGCCGCGGCCAGGTCGTCCAGGCGCGCCACGTGACGGCGGGTGAGGGTGACGTCGGCGGGGGCGACGAGGCCCCGCGCGGTGACGCCGACGGCGAGGGCGCGGCCGATGTTGCCGGCGCCGATGATGGTCAGCTTGCGGGCGGTGCTCATGCGGAAACCTCCCTGGCGACGGCCCGTGGCCGGCGCCCGGCGGGGTGGGTGCGGGAAAACGGCGACGCCCGGCCGCGGGGCCGGGCGCGCCTGCATCTATCTATCACCGCCGCCGGCGGCTGTCAAACGCGGCGGCCGCGGCGCAGCCGCTCGACCAGCACCTGCCCCGCCAGGAAGAGCCCGAACGTGCAGACGATGGCCGCCCCGGTGGGCAGGTCCAGGCCGTAGCTGAAGCCCGCCCCCACGACCACCGCCGCCGTCCCCACCACGAGGGTGTAGACGAACTGCCGCCGCGGATCGGACAGGATGCGCATGCCCATCACCGTCGGCACCACCAGCAGGCAGAACACCAGCAGCACGCCGGCGATCTGCACGCTCGAGGTGACGACGAAGCCCAGCACGAGGTAGAACAGGAAGTCCCAGCGGGCCAGGTTCAGGCCGCGCGCCCGGGCCGCCGCCGGATCGGTCGAGACCAGCATGAGCGGCCCGCGCTTGACCCACAGCAGCACCCCGAGCAGCCCGTACAGCACCGCCGTCTTGATCACCACCGGCCAGCTCACCCACAGCAGCGCGCCCACCAGCAGGTGGCGGATCTCCTCGCCGCCGTGGGGCACCTGGGTCAGCACCAGGATCATCGCCGCGCTCGAGACGGCGTAGATGATCCCGATGTAGGCCTCCTGCGGCACCTTCTGCGCCGTGTGCGAGCGGGTCAGGCTGATCAGGCCGGCCCCGACGAAGGTGCTCGCCAGGGCCACCAGCCAGGTGGTGTTGGTGCCGATGGATCCGCCCAGGAGCAGGGCCACCGCCACGCCGAAGGCCGCGATCTGGGCCAGGGCGATGTCGACGAAGATCACGCCGCGCCGCACCACGTGGTAGCCGAGGTGCGAGTGCATGGCCACCAGGACGAGAGCCATCACGACCGGGGCCGCCATCATCTCCAGGAAGCCGTTCACCGGGCACCTCCTCCGGTCTGTTCCAGCCGGTCCGCGGCGGCCGCCAGGCCGTCGCAGATGGCGTCGATGAGGGCGAAGTAGTCGTCGGCCCCCGCGACGGCCCCCGTCTGGCTGGGCACCGTCACGAGCTCCGCGCCGGAGCGTTCGGCCACCTCCTGCGAGACGTGGTGGTGATCCCAAGTGGTGGCCAGGACGATCAGCCGGGGCAGGTGGCGGCCGTTGTCGATCAGCTCCTGCACGTGCCTGGGCGAGGGCGCGATGCCCGGCCGGTGCTCGATCTCGCCCACCACGTTCAGGCCGAGCCAGTCGACCAGGTAGGCCCAGTTGCGGTGGTACACGATCACCGGGATGTGACGCGCCGCCTCGGTCCGCGCCCGCCACGCCGGCACGCGCCGAGCGACCTCGGCGGCGAACGCGTCGGCCCGGCCCGTGAAGTCGGCGGCGTGGGCGGGATCGAGCTCGCCCATGCGCGCGGCCATCAGCCGCCCCACGGCGACCATGCGCTCGGGATCGAGGGTGTAGTGCGGGTTGCCGAGGGGATGCACGTCGCCCTCGGAGCGGTCGACCCCCGCGCCCGGCACCTCCAGCGGCACGGCCAACGCCGCCGAGCAGTCCAGTTCACCCCGGCGTCCGGGCCGGATCTCCGGATTGCGGGCCTTGCCGAGCAGCTGCGGCAGCCAGCCGATCTCCAGCTCCATGCCGTTGTAGACCATCAGGTCGGCCTTGGCCAGCCGCCGGGCCAGGGACGGCTTGGCGGGCAGGAAGTGCGGGTCCATGTCCGGCGGACACAGCACCTGCACCTCCACGTCCGGGCCGCCGACGAACTGCGCCACCTGCCCGAGATCGGGCAGGGTCGCGACGACCTGCAGCCGGGCCTGGGCTGCACCCGCGGCGCCCAGGAGCAGCAGGGCGAGGCCGCAGGCCCGCACCGTCGTCTTGAAGCGTGTCTTCATGCCGCACCTCCTAGTAGGCGTGGGCCGGATGCGACCCGATGGTGAAGTTGACCTGCAGGGCCGCGCCCAGATCCTCGTAGTCGTCGTCGACGGCCTCGGCCCGGAAGACCTCGAGCCGCACGGCGCTGAACTCGCTCGGCGCCAGGGTGAGGTTGGCCTTCCATTCGCGCAGCTCGTGCAGGCCGTGCTCCGCGTCGGCGGCGGCCTCGGCGGCGTGGTCGTGGCCGGGTTCGAACTCGGTGTCCCGGGCCAGGCTGAACCCGGCGCCCAGCCACCACTGCCGCGCGAAGCGGTACTGCACGTGGCCGGCGAAGCCCAGCGGGTCGCCCTCGCCGTGCTCCGGGTCGGGCAGCAGCACCTCGGCCACCACGTTCAGGGCCGCGCCGCCGGTGGTCGCCCCGTCGAGCCACTTCCAGGTCAGGTCGGCGCCGTACAGGCCGTAGGTGCCGCCCTCGCCGTCCTCATGAAGCGCTCCGGGGCCGGTCAGGGCGCTGAAGCCCAGCTCGAGGGTGCTGTCGTCCGAGGTGTCCCACAGGTTGTTCAGGCGCGCGCCGTAGACCAGGTCGCGGCTCTCGCCGTCGAAGACCTCGGCCGTCGAGGCCACGCCGTAGGCCTTCAGCTCGGCCCACCAGGGCAGGGGCACGGTCCAGGCCAGCTCGGCGCCGGTGCCGCTGAGGCTGTGGTCGCCGGTGAAGGCCACGACGCCGACCGGCGCGTGCACGAAGGGGAACTGGTGCGTGTGCAGGGGCGCGTACTTGCCGAAGGGCAGGTAGTCGTGGCCGATGCGCAGCCCCAGCCCACGGGGCATGTTCTGGTACTCGACCATGGCC
Organism: bacterium; assembly: GCA_020440705.1. Lineage (NCBI taxonomy): Bacteria > bacterium. The sequence goes on from JAGRNP010000083.1 coordinate 3,980, forward strand.
TTCTCGATGTCGACGGCGTAGTGGGCCCCGTGGGCGTCGGCCTCCGCGTCCTCCGTCTCCTCGGTGTGCTCCTGGTGGAAGGCGACGATCACGTCGGCGGTCCAGAACGGGTCGACGACGGCCGAGAACTGCATCTCCATCTCCTGCATGCCGATGGTGTTGGCCTCGCGGGTGGCGTTCCTGTCGGAGACCTGCCCCAGCAGCAGGGTGTTGAGGCTCACGGCCGGATTCATGAGGCGGCTGATGCCGGTGGCAGTGCTCGAGCCGCCGTCCTGGGCGAGGACGCAGGTGGTCGGGAACAGGCAGACGGCCACGGCGAGGGCCGCCGCCGACTTGAGGGCGTTGCGAATCATGATGGTCCTTTCGGATCGGATCGGGCGCGCCGCGGCGCGCCGCCAACACGGGAATTGCGGCGCCGCAGCGCCGGGAGCGTGTCAGTCCGAAAGGGGAGGTGCGCGGGTGCAGACGAGGCGCGGGCGACGACGGACCGCGACCGCGACCGGACGGGGACCGGCCAGGCGGGCGGTCTCGGCGGCCGCCAGGACGAACCCGGCGGCGAGAACGGCGACGACGCCCGCCGCCGCGAGGATGCAGATGGGACAGCTGGTGCCGGAGTCGCCGTCGTGGTGGTCGACCAGGTGGTGCAGGGCCGGCAGGAAGAACGCCCCGGCCAGCACCAGCACGACCACGCCGGCCAGCCAGGGGCGGGCGGCGAGCAGGCTTTGGCAGGAGCGGAAACGGCGCATGGGCGACCCCTGGTCCGGCGGCGGCATCATGACCGCCGCCGTCCACTATAGGGCCACCGGGGCGGCGGGGCAAGGGGCGGGCTCAGGGCACCGGCACCGCCTGGCGCACGCCGAGCACCAGACCCAGCTGGGTGGCCAGGCCGCTCAGTTCCTGGGCCTGCTCGATCACCACGTCCTCGCCCTCGGGGCCGCAGTCGGCGTACAGCACGGCCCCCACGTGTCCGGCGACGTTCACCGGGGACACGACGAAGCCGGTGCAGCAGGCCGCCGCGAGCAGCTCGGCGCCGGCCATGCCGCCGTAGGCCTCGCTCGCGGCCATGGGTACGTGGTAGGTGCGGCGGTCGAAGACGGCCAGGCTGAGCGCCCCCGTCTCCTGGGCCAGCGGGTAGTCGATGTGCGACGCCAGCTCGGCCGCGCCGGGACCCCGCCAACGGATGGCCCGCAGCCGGTGGACGTCGCGGTCGACCTGCACGAGGATCACCCGCTCGAAGCCGAGGACGTCGACGGCCGCGGCCAGGATCTCGTCGGTCAGGGCGTCGGCGTCACGTCCGGAGGCCAGGCCCTCGCCCACGGCGCGGTACAGCTCGAGCTGCCGGCCGGTGCGCCGGGCCAGCTCCTCCACCGAGATGCGGCGGGGCGCCACCGAGGCGCTGCCCTCCACGTTGACGACCTGGGCGAAGTCGTCCAGGTCGATGTTCTCCAGCCCCATGCTCGCCGCCAGGTCGGGGATCTCCTCGCAGACCCGGGTGAAGATCCGGTCGAGACGCCCGCTCGGGATGCCCAGGGCCTGGCAGGCCTTGCGCACCAGCCGGTACTCGCGCTCCCCCACCGACGGATCGGCGGTGAACCGGCTCATGGCGTTGGCGTAGACGATCACGCCGAGGGTCGCGTCGAGGCGGCGCGGCGGGTTCAGCGGGTCGATGTCGTGGTGGTCGCCGATGGCGTTCTGCAGTTCCTGCGGCAGCCCCCAGCGGGCGGCCAGGCGGCGCCCGGCCCGGTCGTGGGTGATGCCGAAGTAGCGGCGTTCGGCCTCGAGGGCGGGCACGCCCCCGGCCTTGGAGTGCAGCACGTCGTCCATGGCCGCGGGCGAGCACTCCAGCAGCACCACCTTGCCGATGTCGTGGATCAGCGCGGTGACGAAGGCCTCTTCGGGCATGACCCGCCCCGACTCCTCGGCCAGCAGCTGGGCGAAGCCCGCCGCGAGCAGGCTGTGCTTCGTGATCGTCGCCAGGTAGGGCGAGCGCGAGAGCTTGCTCATCATGTCGAACACGGACAGGCCGAGGGCCAGCTTGCGCACGGTCTCGAAGCCCATGATGATCACCGCCCGCCGCACCGTGCGCACGCGCTCCTGGTTGCGCCGCTGGTACATGGCGCTGTTCACCACCCGCAGCACGCGCATGGTCAGGGCCTGGTCCTGCAGGATGCACTGGGCCAGGTCTTCGGCGCTCGAGCGCGTATCGGTAGCCACCTGCTGGATCCGGAGCAGGTGCTGGGGCAGGCTGGGCAGTTCGCCCATCTTCTCGATCTGTTCGAAGACGTCGGCCGAATTCATGGGGGTCCTTCCGCTGGGGGCGGCACCCTGTCGGTATCGGCCGACATACGGGTTCCCTTAGCGAAGGGGCCGCGGTTTCCGCCCGCAGCGGAGCCTCCCGACCGCCGAACCGCCCCGTCCGCCCGGATATCACGGAAAAGTGACTTATATCTCTCCCAGCCATCGGGTAGGATTATGATCGGGAATTATCGATCCCAGGGAGTCGCCACGAACCGCACCCAGGAGAGGGAGAATCCATGAAGCGCGCATTCGCCACCACCCTGCTCATCGTCGCCGCCTTCGCCGCCGCCACCGCCGTCGCCCAGGTGCCCCGGGCGGTGCTCACCGAACTGGGCTCCGCCACCTGGTGACCGTACTGTCCGCGCGCCCGCGCGGGCCTGGCGGTCATGCTGGGTCAGTTCGACGACAACGAATTCGAGACGATCGAGTACATGGCCTCGTCCGGCGGCCTGAGCGTGCCGGACAGCGACGCCCGCATGGCCTACTACGGCATCGGGCCGATTCCCCACCTGCTCTTCAACGGCGGCAACGACCAGGTCGGCGCGGGAACCGACGTGGTCGACGGCAGCGTGTACGCGCCGATCGTGCTGAACATGATCGGCCGGCCCTCGCCCGTGCGGATGGGGATCAGCAGCCACAGCTTCGTCAATCCGGGCGCCGGCGTGACCGTCGATCTCGCCCTCGAGGCGGATCTCGAGCACCCCGCCCAGACCTCGCTGCGGGTGGCGGTCCTCGAGGACGGGCTCACCTACGGCGCCACGGTGTACGACAACATCCTGCGCGACGTGGTGGCCGACCAGGCCCTGCCCATCACCCTGGCCGGCCAGGCGCAGCAGGTCACGGTGAACTTCACCGCCGGCGCGGGCTGGAACGCCGCGAACCTGCGCCTGGTGGCCTTCGTCCAGGACGACGCGACCCGCGAGGTGCTCCAGGTGTGCAACAGCCACCCGGCGCCCGCCTGGTCCATGCGCTACTACGCGTCGGGCGACCTGACGCGCATCGAGTCCGGCCTGGTGGCCTTCGGCGAGGTCGGCCTGTTCAACGCCGGGACCCAGGCCGACACCTACGACGTCTCCCTGGACACGTCGGGCCTGCCCGCCGGCTGGTCGGCCACCGTCGTGCACGGGGGCGGTGCGGCCACCTCCTTCAGCGTGCCCCTGGCCGCCGACGAGCGCGCCCTGATGCACGTGGAGGTCACCACCGCCGGCACGGGCGACGGCGAGGTCGTCCTGACCCTGCACGCCCGCGACGGCACCACGCCCGACCGCGCGATCCCCTTCAAGGTCATCACGCCGGACGTGCAGGTGCTGCTGGTCGACGACGACGGGGCCGAGAAGTACGAGTCGCTCTACTTCGCCCCCGCCATCGGCGCGAGCGGCAAGTCGCACGCCATCTGGGACCGCACGGCCGGGGCGCCCTCGGCGGCGGTGCTGGCCAACTTCGAGGTGGTGGTCTGGCAGTGCGGCTGGGCCTTCCCCACCCTGGACGAGACCGACCGCGCGGCCCTCGGCGCCTACCTCGACGCCGGCGGCAGCCTCTTCGTCACCGGCCAGGACATCGGCTGGGAGATGAACGACACCGGCGGGGCGGCGCTGACCTGGTACCACGACTACCTGCACGCCGACTTCGTGGCCGACGACACCAACACGCTCACCCTGCAGGGCGTGCCGGGCGACCCCATCACCGACGGCCTGACCGTGACCATCGGCGGCGGCGACGGGGCCAACAACCAGGAGTACCCCAGCGACATCGATCCCCACGACGCCGGCGCTGCGGTCATCCTGACCTACGACGCGAGCCGCAACGCGGCCATCCGCGCCGACCACGGCGACGGCCGGGTCGTCTACCTGGCCTTCGGTTTCGAGGCGATCAACAACCCGACCGACCGGGCCGCCTTCATGAGCAGCGCCCTGGCATGGCTGGCGCCCGCGGGCTCCGGCGTGGCCGACCGCGTGCCGGGCGCCCTGACGGTGCGCGACAACGTGCCGAACCCGTTCAACCCGCGGACACTGATCCGGTACCGCGTCGCGGACGGGGGCGCGCCGGTGGCGCTGCGAATCTACGATCTGCAGGGACGGCTGGTGCGGACGCTGGTCGACCGGCCCCGGACCGCCGGGGAGCATGGCGTGGTGTGGGACGGCCGGGACGACGGTGGCCGGGCGCTGCCGTCGGGCACGTACTTCTGCCGGGTCGCCCAGGGCGGCGCGACGGCGAACCTGAAGATGACGCTCGTCAAGTGACGGGCGCCGGCGGGGCGGGGCGATCCGAGGGGAGAGCCTCGCCCTACTTGACCAGGGTGAGCTTGCTCACCTCCGTGCCGTCCTCGCGGACCAGCCGCAGCAGGTAGGTGCCCGCGGCGACGGCCTGCCCGGCGGCGTCGCGGCCGTCCCAGACGACCGTCTGCGGTCCCGCCGCGCGCCGCCCGTCCACCAGCCGCCGCACCCGGCGGCCGTCCAGCCCGCACACGTCCAGGCTGACCGTCATCTCCCGCGGCAGGGCGAAGCGGATCGTCGTGCGCGGGTTGAAGGGGTTGGGGTGGGCGCCGAGGGGTGCCGCCGCGCCCGGCACGCCGCCGGCCGCCGCGGGCGCCGCGAACGAACCCCGGAACTGCAGCACCGCCGTGCGGCCGAAATCGCCGTCCCGATCCCAGGGCCCGTCGAGCCACGACCAGGTGTCGACCCCGTTGTACAGGATGTGCCCCCCCATGCCCGGATTCCCGTAGCCGAAGTACATGGTCGCGCCGGCGGGAACCACGATGCCCTCGCCGGCCACGTCCACGTAGGTGTAGACGGCGGGCGGATACGCCGTGTCGTCCTCGCTGAGCGCCACGAACGAGCCGTAGTACTCCAGCCCCCACGGCGCCGCCGGCAGGGTGTCCCGGATCCAGACGTACCAGAACTGCGACCACCAGCCGCCGCACGGCCAGCCGAACTCCTCGAGCAGCACGTCGTGGCCGGTGTCGTTGTGCCAGCGGGTGATGAAATCGGAGCCCCAGCCGTCGCGGTCGCCGCCGTTGGTGGCGGGCGTGTCCATGACGCCGGTGGTGCTGTATTCCACGTCGGCCGCCGCGGCGGGGGTGCCCAGGGCGACGAGGAGGATCACGAGGAGGCTGCGGAAGGCGAGGCGGAGCATGGAAGCAGTCCTTGGCCGGAGAAGGGGGCAACGTCGGAACGCGCCCATGGTACCACGTCCGGGACGGGCCGCGGCCGTGCGATTTCGGGTGTCGGGTTGCGGGGCCCGTTTGCGCCTTAGGGGTGAAGGGAGGCCGCGTCGGCCACCCGCGTCACCTGTTTCCGTCTCCGGAGGACGCCCGCATGACCTTCGTCCAGCGCCGCACCGTCGGTTTCGCCCTCTTCGTCGTCCTGATCGGGCTCCTGCCCCTCGTCGGCTGCAGCGACGACTCGCCCCCGCCCACCGCGCCGGACGCCGGTTGGCCCGCTCCCGTGCCGGAAGGCGTGCTCCTGGCAGGCGATCCGTCCGGCAACGCGCTGGCGGCGACCCGCCTGCTGCCCCCCTCGCCGGCGGCGCCGGACGAGATCCTCGGCAACCTGCTCACCACGCGCCTGACGGGAATCCTCTCCCCCACGGCCACCGTCGGCGAGGTGAATGCGGCGCTGGTGACCCACGACGTCCGCATCGTCTCCATGGACGCGGGCAACGCCCTGATGACGCTCCGCATCCCGGCCGTGGCCGCGCGCGCCGAGGCCGCCGCCCTGGCCCGGGCCCTGGTCGACGACGGTGCCATGCTCTTCGCCGCGCCCGCCGAGGTCGCCCTGCCCCAGCCGGAACAGGTGCTGCCGGATCCCGACAAGGACCTGCCGCCGGCCGGCGCCGGCGCCCTGGGCCACCTCCAGTCCATGCGCATGACCGCGGCCTGGAACGCCCGGCGCCTCGCCGACCGCAACAACCACCGCGTCACCGTGCTCGTGCCCGACTGGTACACGTCGGCCACCCCCAGCAGCGAGATCGGGGCCCAGGGTTTCGTGGCCGACGCCGCCTCGCCCTTTCCCGCGGTCAGCGGCGGCTGGTATCCGGGCAACCACGGCTTCCACTGCGCCGGCATCATCGGCGCCAATTTCGACGCCTCCGGACCGACCGGCACCAACCCCGATCCGACCCTGCTGCTGGACATCCGCTCGAAGCACGTCACCGGGCTGGCCGCGTCCGACTTCTACCTGTCGGTCGTGCAGGCCTTCCCCGCGACCGGGCACTTCGTCGTCAGCACCAGCCTCGGCTACGGCACCGCGGCCCAGCTGCAGAAGAACGACTTCATCAACATCGCCTTCGGGGCCCTCTCCTGGCGCGTGTGGGCCAGCCCCCAGCAGCATCGTTTCATCCACGCGACCGCGGCCGGCAACGAGGCCCAGACCGGGGGGCTGCGGGCCGAGGCCGCCTACGGTGGCGCGTTCAACGCCGCCGCCATGTGGGACGACCCGCGCGACCTGATCCCGGCCGACTCCCTCTCCACCGCCGAATGGGCGGGCCTGAACGCGGCCTGGGACGCGATCCTGGCCCAGAATCCACAGGCCGCGGGCCGGCTGACGAACACCCTCGTCGTCGGCTCGTCGGACGAGTCCGGCGCCGAGAGCAGCTTCAGCAACCGGAACCCCCACGTGCGGGCGGTGGGCGAGAAGGTCTTCGCCCCGTGCGCGGTCACGGATCCGGGCCTGGCCGGCGACCAGGACCTCTGCAACGGCACGACGGCCCGCTACAGCGGCACTTCCATGGCCACCCCCTTCGTCGCCGGCCTGGCGGCCTACCTCTGGAATCTCGACCCCACCCGGACGGTCGCCGGGATCCGCGCGGCGATCCAGACGAGCTACGACGAGGGCCGCCTGCCGGGACGCGTCGACGCCTTCGCCGCGGCGCTGCTTCTCGACGACTCCTTCACCCGCGCCCCCGTGCGGTCCACGCTCCTGGACGTGGCCGGGGCGACGGCCGAAGCGGGCCCGAACGGCGTCTTCGACGAGGCGGACATCGAGGCCTTCCTGACCTGGTTCGAGCACTACGAGACGCGGCGCTCGGTCGAGGGCGACAACCCCGACGACTCCCGCTACGACCTCAACGGCGACCGTCGCACCGGCGAGTACGCCGCCACGGCCGGCTTCGACCTCGACCTCAACGGCGGCATCGCCGGCGACACCAGCCGCGACGTGTGCGGCGCCGCGCAGCTCTTCCACGAGGCCGCGGCCGACGACCGCGCGGTGCTCATCTACTACGCCTACTCCGACCTGTACCAGGGCGACACCGACCGCCGCGACGAGCTGCTCTGCGGCGCCGCCGCCGTCGAGATCAGCGGGCTGCCGGCCCGGGTCGAGCCGGGCGCCGTGCACACCCTGACCGTGCGCACCGTGCGGCGCGACACCGGCACCGAGGTCCCGGCCGCCGACGTGGCCGTCGACATCCGCGTCACCGGCGGCACGGCGTCGCTCGCGGCCGGGACGACCGACGCCCACGGGGAACTCGCCGTCGACGTGTCCATGTTCGGGGAGGGGACGGGCATCCCCTTCGCCAACGAGATCATCGTCCGGGCGACGGCCCACTTCGACGACGGCGACGTCGTGGCCACCGCGCAGGCCGTCCGGCCCAACGCGATCACCATGTCCGTGCAAAGGGTTGAGATGCTGACCGAGGCGTACTTCTTCGTCGACCCCACGCCCTCGCCCGGCGGCCAGATCGTCTACAGCACGGACAACGATTCGACGCGGGTGACCGACGACGTCGACGCCTACACCTACTCCGAACTGGTGGACGAGAGCGGCACCGCTTTCGGAATGACGGCCCGGGGCCGGGTCCAGGTGCAGTTCTCGTCGTCGGTGGCGGGCAGCGCCGACCAGTTCGCCGGCGCCTCGTTCGCCACGACCTCGCAGGGGTTCACCCAGCTCGACAGCCCCAACTTCGACGTCGTGTCGTACACCGCGTGGGCGCGGTCCCGCTCCGACGCCTCGGTCGACTTCGTCGTGTCCGGCGACCCGGCCACCTTCACCATCACCGGCTCCCACGCCGGCGATCCGAACGGCTACTACGTGTGGATCTTCGGCCCGCGCGGGACGGTGTACGAATGCCACGGCGACGACGGGCCGTGCACCATCGGCGGCAGCGGCGCCCTGCCCCCGGGCCGCTACTCCTTCGTCGTCGCCTACCACAAGGTCGCCGACATCCGCTGGTCCGAGAGCTCGCCGGAGGGCGTGGTGAGCGGGACGGTCGACATGAACGCGTCGCTGGCCGCGACCCTGGCGGTCGCGCACTGACGGGCTGCATGGGGGAGGGGCCGGGGGCGACGATTCGCTTCCGGCCCCGGGAATCCGGGCGGGTTCAGCCGTCCTTGCGGGCCAGCCAGAAGCGCTCCTCGACGTCGATGCCGTAGCGGTCGCGATCGGCGGGGGCGACGGCGGCGGAGGCCAGGACCTCGGTCACGGTCCAGCCGGGGCGTTCGATCAGGGAGCCGAAGTCGGGCGCGAACTGCCAGGCGTGGGCGTGGGCGCGGTGCGGGTCGATCTCGATGCGGCGGCTGTGGGCACGCCCCGGCTCGAGCGGCACCTGCAGCCAGGCCACGCCGCCCGGGCGCAGCATGCGGTGGATCTCGTCGAGGCACAGCTCGAGCTCGGCGATGTGCTCGAGCACGTGGCTGCAGAAGATCCAGTCGACGGTGCCGTCGCCGAAGGGGGCGGCGCGCAGGTCGGCGACCACGTCGGGCGAGAAGCGCTTGTCCTGGGCGTCGATGTCGGTGCGGTAGCAGCGGGCGAGGCCCTCGTGCTCGAGCAGGAAGCGCATGGCCGTCGAGAGGCTGAAGCCGATCATGACCGACGGCGTCCAGCCCTTGCGGCGGGCCAGCTCGTCGCGCACCCCGAGCACGAGCTGCCGGTGGCGGTCGAACGAGCCGCAGCCGGGGCAGATGCACGCGGGAATGATCTCGTCGGCGGAGATGAAGGTGCGGAAGTGCCGCCCCCGCCAGCCGCACACGGGACACTCCCGGCCGCCGCCCGGCCCCAGCTTCGCCTCCAGGCGCAGCAGCAGGTTGCCCGCGATGGCCAGCACCACGCGCACCGCCTGCACGGGATGGCGCCACAGGCAGGCGGGCGAGCGGGAGTCGAGCAGCAGGTCGGCGGCGGTTCTGAGCGCGGACAACGCGGCCTCCGGGCGCCGGGGCGCCGGTTCGTTCCGGGCGACGGGATCGGACAAGACGAGGCCCGGAGCACGTGCTCCGGGCCCGGTCATGATAACAGCCCGCCGCCCGGGCGCAAAGGCCCGCGTGGCGCGCGGCGCTACTTCAGCAGCATGATCTTGCGGTGGTCGACGCCCGCCGCCGTCTGCAGCCGCACGTAGTAGGTGCCGCTGGCCACCGGCCGGCCGGCCCGGTCGCGGCCCTGCCAGGTCCGCTCCCAGCGCCCGGCGTCCAGGTGCCCGTCGTGCAGCACGGCGATCTCCCGCCCCGTGATGTCGTAGACGGCCACCCGGGCCCGCCCCGCCTTCTCCATTTCGAAGCGGATCGAAGTCTCCGGGTTGAACGGGTTCGGCACGTTGGGCAGCAGGCGCGTGGCCGTGACCACCACCCCCGGCACCGTCACGTCGGTCTCGGCGCTGCGGGCGAGCTCCTCCCCGTCCCGCACCACGGCGTAGCTGTAGTGGAGCACGGTGCCCGCGGCGAACCCGGTCGGCGCGTCGCGGAAGAGCCACGACCCGCCCTGGGCCGCCAGCGGCGCGGCCGTGACGCGTTCGGCTTCGCCCTCCGGGCCGCGCCGGTACACGTGGCACAGGTCACCCGTGGCCCCGCCCAGCGACCAGCTCAATTCGATCTGCCCGGCGACCACGCGCGCCGACGGCGTCGGGGCCACGATCCCCACCTGCGTCTCGCCGTTGATGGTGGCCACGTGGGGCTGGTTGGTGACGGTCGTCATCGAACGCAGGCCCGAACCGGTCCCGTCGACCCAGGCCATCTGGTCGGGCAGCGAAGGCACCGACGTCGGGCCGAGGAAGAAGTCGACCGGATACGGGTCGAGCGGCAGCACGTCGACGTCCATGAGCACGATGTCCCGGGCCCAGGGCAGCGGCCCGTCGCCGATGCCGACCACGAACTCCGGGATCGAGCCGATGTTCAGGGCCTGGCCCCGCAGGTTCCACGAGAGCGGAATCGCGTTGCCGATGATGTCCAGCCGGCACTCCCAGCCCAGCACCCCCTCGAAGGACGAGGCGTTGCGCAACACGAGGTAGGACTTGGTCACCGTGAAGGGGGCCACCGAGATCTCGTTGAAGAGGAAGGCGGTGTCGAAGAAGACGCCGATCTCGTCCTGGTCGTCGCTGGGCTCGGGGTAGAAGCCCGAGCCGGTCAGGCTCACGGTGGCGCAGCTGACGGTGTTCAGTTCGAGGCTGCCCATGTAGGTGACCTCGTCCGTCGGCCGGAAGGTGACCGTCAGCGGCAGCGTGGCGCCCGGCGCGATGGTGCGCGTGGCCGTGTCCACGGTGAACACCGACGGCGACGCGTGCGGGGCCACGGTCAGGTCGACGTTGCCCGAGTTGATCACCGTGACCACGGCCGTGCCCGTGCGCCCGAACTCGACGGCACCGAAGTCGACGGCGATCGTCGACAGGTCGCACGACGAGACCGGTTCCTGCCCGAGACCGGACAGGGCCACGCTCGGCAACCCCTCGCCGAGGGCCAGGATCCCCTGGAAGTAGCCGAACTCCGGCGGGGCGAACTCGACCACGACGTAGTCGAACTGCCCCGGCAGCAGGGACGGCAGCTCGGTCGCGCTCGCCAGGGAGAAGCCGACGCCGGTCACGAGCGGCGTCATGGTGAACGGGGCCGCCCCCACGTTGGTCACGCGGACCTGGGCCAACCGGGTCTGGCCGGGCGCCGTGGCCTGGAAGACGAGGCTGGACGGCTGGACGTCGGCGTGGGGCACCGCGGGCAGGCCCGTGCCGACCAGCGCGACCGACGGCAGGCCCGCGCCGAGGTCGAGGGCGCACACGCGCAGGCCCTCGGCCGTCGGGGTGAAGCGGACGTTCATGAAGCGCGTCTCGCCCGGGGTGATCGCCACCGTGCCGCCGCCCGAGGTGATCGCGTAGTCCGCCCCGCAGTTGAGGAGCGCCGGCGCGAGCAGATAGTTGACCGAGTCCGTGTTGCGCACGCTCAGCAGCAGCGTGTGCGCAAGCCCGACCTCGACCCCGCCGAAGAGGAGGCTGTCGGCGACCTGGACCACGAGCCCCGTCTCCCGCACGCTGCCGAGGATGGGCTCCGGCGCCACGAAGTCCCCGAGCAGCATCTCGCAGACGACCTCGTCGGGCAACGTGGGCCGGTAGCGGATGCCGATGGTGCGCACGCCGCCGGGCTGGAGGGTCAGGCCCGTCATGGGCGTGGTCGGGGTGATGTCCGCGCTGCAGCCGGACAGCAGCGGCGTGACCGGGAAGGCGATGTCGCCGGTGTTGGTGATGGTGATCGCGCGGTCGACCCAGCCGCCGTAGGGGATCTCGCCGCAGATGAGGTGGCCGGTGACGGCATAGGAGAGGTTCAGTTCGACGCCGGTCCCGGTCAGGACCGTGGTGCCGTACTCCGGCCCGTAGGCCAGTTCGCACTCGTACGGGCCCTCGGCGTCCGGGCTGAAGGCCACGTTGATCAGATGGAAGGCCCCCGGATCCACCGTCGCCGGAACGCCGCCGGCGGTGATCGCGAAGGCGTCGCCGCAGCCGACGAGGGAGGGCGTGACCGCCAGCGGCACCTCGCCCGTGTTGCGGAAGAAGAGCGAGATCTCGCGGGACAGGCCCAGGCTCACCTCGCCGAAGCTCTTCGTGTCGCTGATGTTGTAGGACGAGTACCCCTCGCGGCCGCTGCCGGTCAGGGGCACGTCCTGCAGCCCGGTGCCGAGCGTGATCACACCGGCGAAGGCCCCCACCGCGTCGGGCACGAAGGTGACGCCGACGGCATGGGAGGCGCCGGGCGCCAGCACGTGCACCCCGCCTCCGGACGAGAGGGTGAAGACGTCGTCGCCGGGGCCGAGGTCCACGTCGAAGCTCCAGGACGTCAGGCCCGTGTTGGTCACGGTGACATAGCGGATCGTCGTGGTGCCGAGGGCGCGCTCGCCGAAGTCGATGGCGTCGACGCTGAGGGAGTAGTCGGGATTGTCCCGGTTCAGCGAGCCGACCACGGAGCCCGGCTCGACCGTGGCCACCGGTTCGAGGGCCTCGGGATCCGAGGCCGGGATCCAGGACATCTGGTTCGGCACCGAGGGCGTCGACGTGGGCCCGGCGGTGAAGAGCACCGGCAGGGTGAAGGGCACGAGGAAGTCGACGCTGGCGAGCAGGACCCGGCCTCCGTCGTTGGGCGCCGGGGCCGCCAGGCCGACGACGAAGCAGGGCGGCTCGGCCAGGTTGATCGCGTTGCCGTTGTAGGTCACGCCGACGACCTGGGCCCGGCCGGCGGCGTCGAGGCAGAACTCCCAACCGAGGGCCCCGAGCGGGTCGCTGACATTGTTCAGGACGACGTAGCCGCGCTGGACGCCCGGCACCGGATCCACCTGGCCGTGGATGGTGGTGTAGGCCGTGTCCCAGTAGAGGCCGAGTTCGACCTGGGCGCCGGCCGGCGCCGCCGCCAGCAGGGTCACCACGAACAGGAGCAGGGCCGCCCGGGCCCTGGCACGGACGGACGCAGGCGTCGACGCGTGGCGCACGCGACCGACGGCGAGTCGGATCATGGTCTGCATGGCTGGAATCCCCCTTGGGTTGGACGATGCACCCCGATGATGAGAATACGTCATCAACAGGACGAATTGCAAGGCCCGGGGTCCGCAGGGCGTGAAAAGGCCGGGAGGGCGGGATTCAGGGGCGCCAGCGCACCCGCAGGCTGCCGTAGCCGAGGGTCACGTCGTCGGCGGCCTCGGTGTGGCTCTCGGGCTCGTAGTTGGCCAGGACGTCCACGTCCCAGGCCGGCGAGAGGCGCCAGGTGGCCATGAGCCAGAGCTGCCAGTAGGTGAAGTCGGTGTAGAGGGTGGTCGTGGTCGCCAGGGGGTCGGCGGCGTCGTCACTGAGCACCACGTCGCCGTCGTCGTAGCGCCGGCGGCCGACCTCCAGGGTGAGGGTGCCGCTCACGTCGCCCCCCCACGCCTCGACGCCGCCCCGCAGGCCGTACTGGCTGTAGGTCTCGGGCGAGTCGCCCGCGGCCAGGCGCTCGCCGGCCAGGCCGATCTGCCACTGGGTGCCGAGGATGTCGCCCCAGCGGTAGCCGGCGAAGCCCGCCAGCCGATTCGAGTCGAAGTACACCTCGTCCTCGGTGTCGTATTGCCACGACTCGAGCTGGCCCGCGAGCAGCACGTGCCCCGCCCCCGCCGCCGAGGCCAGCGAGGCGTCGATCCAGTGGGTCCAGGCCGAGGGCCGCACCGACTCGTCGCGCACCTCGCGCCGCTCGCTCTTGTGGTACAGGCGCAGCCCGCTGCGGTCGAGGGTCTGCGAGTCGAAGTCGGTCGCGATGCTCCAGGTGTCGCGGTCGATCTGCGCCGAGTCGGGATAGGACGACCGGCCCACGCGCCCGTCGATCCCCCACTGCGTGCCGGCCCCGGCGGACGCGCGCACGGCCAGGCCGGCGCCGAGATCGCGCCGATCGACCTCCAGCGCGGACGGCGTGGCGTAGTCGATGCGGCCGGTCCAGCCGCGCACCTGCAGGCGCGCATCGGTGCCGGCCAGCGGCGTGGCCACCGCGTCGAGGCGGCCCTCGCCGTTGTCGCTGCTGCGCGAGTAGGTCGTCGACTCGCGGTATTGCCGGCCCCACCAGCGTCCGGCCAGGCGCACGCGCTCGACCTTGTCCGCGTCCAGCAGGCGGTAGTCGCCCTCGATGCGTTCGCGGTAGAGCTCCGTGCCCCCGCTGGCCTCCAGACGCACGCGCCAGCGGTGCTTCCCGCGCGCGGACGAGGCGCCGGTCAGGCCCGCCTGGAGCAGGAACTCGCTGAGGGTCTCGGTGGTGTCGGTGGTCGCCAGGGCGTAGGTGAAGAGCGAGGCGTCGGCCCCGGCGGAGAGGTCCCAACGCCAGGTCCGGGCGTCGGGGGCGGCACGGGCCACGGCGCCGCCCGCCAGGAGCAGCGCCGCCACGAACGTGATCATGCGTCGGCTGTGCTCGATGATGCCCGCCTCGTCAGCGCGCCAGGTCCGCGGCCTGGTCCAGCAGGTCGTGGGCGGCCCGGATGCGGCGCAGGGCCAGATCCGTCTCGCCGGCCCGGTGGTGCGCCGCGGCCCGCTCGCGCTGGGCCAGCGCCTCGTCGTAGCGGCGGCGCGCCTCTTCGGAGCCCGACTGGCGCACGGCCTCGCCGATCCGCTCGGCGCGCCCGTCGAAGAGGTCGAGCTGACGGCGCACCGGAT